>NZ_JBHXME010000101.1:0-39020 GCF_042721125.1 Streptomyces sp. NPDC058469 | reverse complement strand
CCCGTAGACGCTGCCGGGGCGGGCACCATCTTCGCGTTCGTGATCCCGTTCTTCCTCCCGTTCGTGCTGTTCTACCTGGTGCCGGTCGGCTACGCGCTCTGGCAGAGCGTCCGCGTCGTCCGCCGCACCGGCGGCCAGTACGGCACCTCGTACACCACCTTCGGCGGCTTCGACCAGTACGAGAAGGTCTTCCAGAACCCCGAGTTCTGGTCCAGCGTCGGCCGCATCGGCCTGTTCGGCATCGTGCAGGTGCCGGTCATGCTGTTCGTCGCCCTGGTCATCGCGCTGTTGCTGGACACTCCCCTGCTGCGGCTCAAATCGGTCTTCCGCATCACCGCGTTCATGCCGTACGCCGTACCCGGCGTCATCGCCGCGATCATGTGGTCGTACCTCTACTCGCCCCAACTCAGCCCCGTCGTCGACCTGTTGAACAACATCGGGCTCAAACCCGACTTCCTCGGCCCGGGTGCCGTGCTGTGGTCGGCGGCGAACATCTCGACGTGGCTGTGGACCGGCTACAACATGCTGATCATGTTCTCGGCGCTGCAGTCGATCCCGCAGGAGCTGTACGAGGCCGCCAAGCTCGACGGCGCCGGCAACTGGACCATCGCCTGGCGGATCAAGGTCCCGATCATCGCTCCGTCGATCGTCCTCACCACGGTGTTCTCGATCATCGGCACCCTCCAGCTCTACGCCGAGCCGGCCGTGCTGCGGCAGATCTCCTCGAACATCTCCAGCACGTTCACGCCGAACATGCTCGCCTACGCGGTGGCCTCCGGGAACAACTACCAGCAGGCCGCGGCGATTTCCGTCGTCATCGCCGTCATCACCTTCGTCCTGAGCTTCGGGTTCATGCGACTGACGTCGAAGAGGGCCGGCCTGTGAACAACCGATCCATGAGCAACCCTTCCGCGGGCAAGCGTTCCGTGAACCGCGAGAGCCAGGTCAGCCGTACGGCCGCCATGGCCCTGATGCTCCTCCTGGCGATCTACTTCCTGCTGCCGATCTACTTCCTGATCGTCGCCGCCACCAAGCCGCAGGGGGACCTCGCCGCCACCAACGGACTGACGTTCTCGCACTTCAACCTGTTCGAGAACCTGCGTGTCCTGTTCAGCCGCAGCGACGGCATCTTCGGCAAGTGGATCGTCAACACCGTGATCTACGCGGTGTTCGGCGCGGTCGTGGGAACGTTGATCTCCGCGCTGTGCGGCTACGCGCTCGCCAAGTTCCGTTTCCGGGGACGGGAGTTCCTGTTCTCGGTCATCCTCGGCGGTGTCCTCGTTCCGACCACCGCGCTGGCGCTCCCGCTGTTCCTGCTGTTCTCGGCGACAGGCATCGTCAACACGTACTTCGCGGTGTTCCTGCCCAGCATCGTCAGCCCGTTCGGCGTCTATCTCGCACGGATCTTCGCCAACGCCGCTGTCCCGCAGGAGCTGTTGGAGTCGGCGCGGCTGGACGGCGCCGGTGAGTTCCGCACGTTCTTCTCGGTGGCGTTCAAGCTGATGACGCCGTCGCTGGTGACCATCTTCCTGTTCCAGTTCGTCGCCATCTGGAACAACTTCTTCCTGCCGATGGTGATGCTGCAGAAGGAGTCCCTCTTCCCGATCACGCTCGGCCTGTACGAGTGGAACGGCCAGACCGCCCGCGCCCCGCTCCTCCAAGAATCCGTGATCACCGGCTCGTTGGTGTCGATCGTGCCCGTGATCATCGTGTTCATCCTGCTCCAGCGGTTCTGGCGCACCGGACTCGCCGCCGGTTCCCTCAAGTGACCGTCCCCGCACAGAAGGTGTCTCCCGCCATGACCGACTCCGCTGTCTTCGTGCCCCATTTCCACTGGGACCGGGAGTGGTACGAGCCCTTCCAGGTGTTCCGGCACCGGCTCGTCGCCGCCCTCGACACCGTGCTGGAGACGGCGGAGACGGACCCGGACTTCCGGTTCACCGTCGACGGTCAAATGGCCGCGATCGAGGACTACTTGGAGATGCGGCCGGAGAACCGCGCTCGTGTCGCGGCCCTGGTCGGCGAGGGCCGGCTCGCGGTCGGGCCGTGGCTGATCCTGCTCGACGAGTTCCTCTGCTCCGGCGAGACCATCGTCCGTAATCTGCGGATGGGTTGGGCCGCCGCGGCCGAGCTGGGTGGCGCGATGCCGATCGGCTATCTGCCGGACATGTTCGGCCACGTCGCGCAGATGCCGCAGATCCTGGCGCGCGCCGGCATCGAGCACGCGGCGCTGTGGCGCGGAGTGCCCGGATCCGTCGACGGCCACGCCTTCAACTGGCGTGCGCCGGACGGCTCCGAGGTCCGCACCGAGTTCCTCTTCGACGGCTACGACAACGGCCTCGACGTCCTGCTGGTACCCGACCGGGTCGGCCGCGCGCTCGGCGACTACGCCGAGATGACGGCCGAACGATGGGGCGGCGACCCGGTGTTGGCGATGGCCGGTACCGACCACAACGCGCCCGACCCCCAACTCGCCTCCTGGCTACGGCAAGCCGCCGTCGAGGGCCGCGCGATCACCATCGCCACCCTCGACGAGTATCTCCGCAAGCACGTCCGTGACGAGGTGTCCGCCGTCGTCACCGGTGAGCTGCGCAGCCATGTGCGCGGCAACATCCTCCCGGGCGTGCTGTCGGTGCGGCTCGGGCTCAAGCAGCGGATGGCCGTGGCGGAGCGCACGATCGACCATGCCGAGCGCATGAACGCCCTCTGGTCCCGGCGCGACGACTCGCCGTTCCTCGAACTCGCCTGGCACAAGATCATCGAGTCGACCGCGCACGACTCGGTCGTCGGCTCCGGCACCGACGAGACCTGCGACCAGGTCGCCGCCCGCCTCGCCGAAGCCGCGCAGACAGCCCGTGCGGTACGGGACGCGGCGCTCGCCGAGCCCGCCGAACTGGTGCCGAGCGACGGCTACTTGGTCGCCAACCCGCTGCCGTTCGACCGCTCGGTCCTGGTGGAGGTGGACGTCGTGGCCCCGCCCGAGGGCACCGTGCTGATCGCGACCGCCGCCGACGGCTCGACAGCTCCCGTACAACTGATCTCCGAGGCCCCGACCGTCCTCAGCGACGAGCGCATGGACGCCTCGCAGCTCGAACGCGTCCTGCGCCGTATCCACCGCCGCGAACTCTTCGGCCGCCAGATCGACCACTACGAACTAACCCCCGGCGCCCTGGTGTTCCACCTCGCCGAGGTGCCGACCGCCGGACCGTTCGACCTGCTGATCCTGCGCCGCGAGGTCGCCGCGGCGGCGGCCGAACATCCGGGTGAGTGGCGGGTGTTGACGCTGGAGGAGGCCCGAGCCACCGCACTCGCACCAGTGAGCGTGCCCGCCTCCGGGCTGGCGTCCTTCCGGGTCGAGCCGAGCGACCACGCCTCCGTCGCCGTACCGTCGCATACGCCTGCTACGGCGACGGACCGCACCCTCTCCAACGGTCTGGTCGAGGTCGCGGTCGCCGCCGACGGCACCCTGGACCTCACCGGGGCCGACGGCACCGTGCTGTACGGCGTCGGCCGTCTCGTCGACGGCGGTGACCGGGGCGACAGCTACAACTACGCTCCCCCGGCGCACGACGTCCTCGTGTCGGAGCCGGCGGAGATCGCCGTCGAGCTCGTCGAGAACGGCCCGCTGCGCGCACGGCTGCGGGTCACCCGTGTCTACGAGTGGCCGGCCGCGCTCTCCGCCGACCGCGATGTGCGCGGCGAACGGACCGTGCCGACGCCGGTGGAGACGCTGGTGGAGGTGCGCGTAGGCGAGCCGTTCGTGCGGGTCTCCACGTCCTTCCTCAACCAGTCCGCCGACCACCGGCTGCGCTTCCACGTGCCGCTGCCCGAACCGGTGACCGCGTCCGCGTCTGCCGGTCAATTCGCCGTCACCGAGCGCGGATTGACCGCCGAGGGCGGCTGGGGCGAGTATCCGCTGCCGACCTTCCCGGCCGGTTCGTTCGTGTCGGCCGGTGCCGCCAACGTCCTGCTCGACCACTCCAGCGAGTACGAACTCGTCGGCGACGGCTCCGAACTCGCCGTCACGCTGCTGCGCGCGATCGGCTCGATCAGCGTCAACATCCACCCCCTGCGCGATGAACCGGCGGCGAGCGAGATCCCCGTACCCGGTGCGCAGGACCTCGGGATGCGGATCGAGAACCGGTTCGCCGTCGTCCCGTCGGCGACCGGCTGGCGCGGTGCGCACGCGGTCGCTCTCGCCGAGGAGTTCCGGGGCGACGTCCTGGTCACCCGCGGGACCGCACCCGCAGGGCGTCAACTGCCGTCCGACACAGCCGGGTTGAGGGTCGACGGCACGGACGTCCTCGTCTCGGCCGTCCGTCGTGTCACCGAAGACGAACACGGGTCCGGCACCGAGGTGCGGCTGACCGCGATGCGCGACACCGCGTCGACGGTCCGCGTGACGGGGACGTTCGCCGAGGCCGTCACCGTCGATCTGCTGGGCCGGCCGATCTCCCGCACCCAGGTCCAGGACGAGCTCGAACTCGCCCTCGGCCCCTGGGAGATCCGCACCGTCGTGCTCCGGTAGGCCTCCATGATCGAATGCAATGCACCCGTTCTGCTCTCACGAAAGCGTTGTGACCTCTTGCTTCCCGAGTCCTCCCCCCCTGTATTCGACCTCGCACCCGGACATGGCGCCCTGCGCCCGGCGCGCTCGTGGCTCCACTCCGACGCGCCGTCCCTCTCCCTGAACGGGTCCTGGCGTTTCCACCTGTCTCCTACGGCGTCGGCGGTGGAGGACTTCGCGGCCGACGGCTTCGACGACAACTCCTGGGACAGCATCCCCGTGCCCTCCCACTGGGTGCTGGAGGGCGATGGAGCGTACGGGCGCCCGATCTACACGAACATCCAGTTCCCGTTCCCGATCGACCCGCCGTACGTCCCGGACGAGAACCCCACCGGCGACTACCGCCGCACCTTCGACGTCCCCGCCGACTGGTCGGACGCCGAGCGTGTCGTGCTGCGCTTCGACGGTGTCGAGTCGCTGTTCCGCGTGTGGGTCAACGGCGTCTGGATCGGCGGCGCGAGCGGCAGCCGGCTCGCCCACGAATTCGATGTGACGTCGGCCGTACGCCCTGGTGAGAACGTCGTCGCCGTGCGGGTGCACCAGTGGTCGGCGGCCAGTTATGTCGAGGACCAGGACCAGTGGTGGCTGCCGGGCATCTTCCGCGATGTGACCCTGACCGCCCGTCCGGCCGGGGGCATCGAGGACGTCTGGCTGCGGACCGGTTTCGACAACGGGCACGGGCGGGTCGAGGCTGAAGTCACCGCCTCCGCTACGGCGTTCCCGGTCACCCTGCGCATCCCCGAACTCGGCGTCGAACAGATCTGGGCGACGCCGGACGACGTGGCCCCCGTCGACATCGCCGACGTGGAGCCCTGGTCTGCCGAGCTGCCTCGCCTGTACGACGCCACGGTGTCGTCGGCCGCGGAGACCGTCGCCCTGCGGGTGGGTTTCCGCACGGTCGAGATCCGCGGGGACCAGTTCCTGGTCAACGGGCGCCGGGTCGTGTTCCACGGGGTGAACCGGCACGAGACCCACCCGGAGCGCGGCCGTGTCTTCGACGAGGCGCACGCCCGCGAGGACCTGGCTCTCATGAAGCGGTTCAACGTGAACGCGATCCGCACCAGCCACTACCCGCCGCATCCCCGGCTGCTCGACCTCGCCGACGAGCTCGGGTTCTGGGTGATCCTCGAATGCGATCTGGAGACGCACGGCTTCGGCAAGGTCGACTGGGTCGGCAATCCCAGTGACGACCCGGCCTGGCGCGAGGCGTACCTCGACCGGATCGAGCGCACGGTGGAGCGGGACAAGAACCATCCCAGCATCGTGATCTGGTCGCTCGGCAACGAGGCGGGCACCGGCAGCAACCTCGCCGCCATGTCGGCGTGGGTGCACGCCCGCGACGCCGAACGTCCCGTCCACTACGAGGGCGACTACACCGGCGAGTACACCGACGTCTACTCGCGCATGTACGCGTCCGTGCTGGAGACCGAGCAGATCGGCACCGACGGTTCACGCGCCCCGCTGCTCAACTGCACGCCCGCGCAGGGCGCCCGGCAGCGCACCAGGCCGTTCCTGCTGTGCGAGTACGCGCACGCGATGGGCAACGGGCCGGGCGCGTTCGACCAGTACGAGGCTCTGGCGCACCAACATCCGCGCCTGCACGGCGGGTTCGTCTGGGAGTGGCGAGACCACGGCATCCTGACCACGACCCCGGACGGGACGCCGTACTACGCGTACGGGGGCGACTTCGGGGAGGTCATCCATGACGGCAACTTCGTCATGGACGGCATGGTGTTGAGCGACGACGTGCCGACGCCGAGCCTCCACGAGTTCAAGGCCGTCGTGGCGCCGGTGCACTTCGCCTTCGACGGCGACAAGGTCGCGATCACCAACCTCCGGCATACGACCGACACGTCCGACCTGCGCTTCCGCTGGCGGGTCGAGCACGACGGAGTGCCCGCGGATTCAGGGGAGTTGGAGGTCCCGTTCGTCGCGGCGGGCGACTCGGGCCGGGTGTCGCTGCCGTCGGTCCCGGTGTCGCCGGACGCCGAGACCTGGCTGACGATCGACGCGGAGTTGGCGACCGGAACCCCTTGGGCACCCGAGGGCCATGTCGTCGCAACTGCCCAGCTGGACCGCTCAGTTCGCCGTCCTGTGCCCGGTGGCGGTGCCCGGTTCGACTGGCAGTCCGGCGACGGGACACTCACGCTCGGCGTCGCCGAGTTCGTCGGCGGGTCTCTCGTCAGGCTGGGCGAACGCGCCGTAGCGGGGCCCCGGTTGGAGCTGTTCCGCGCTCCGACCGACAACGACGAAGCCGCGGGGCACGAAGTCGACGAGAGCGATGCCAGCGTCGTCGGGGTCTCCAACGCCGAGCTGTGGCGTCGCGACGGGCTCGACCGGCTGACCTCGCGCCGGGTGTCCGTGGAGCAGAGCGCGGGCGCGCTGCGCACGGTCGACAAGGTCTCGGCCGCCGACTCGGGCCTGTCGGTGCTGATGGAGTCCGTCTGGTCGCGGGAGGCCGACGGGGAGGTGGAACTGCGGGTGGAGATCCAGCCCTCGCACGGCTGGCAGACGGTGTGGCCGCGGATCGGGGTGCGTTTCGACCTGCCCGACGACGCGGCTCCCGTCGACGGCGCCGAGTGGTTCGGCCTCGGCCCGCTGGAGTCCTACCCGGACAGCGTGCGCGCGGCCCGCACCGGCCGTTTCTCCGCGACCGTCCGCGACCTCTCGGTCGACTACGCGCGCCCCCAGGAGACCGGTCACCGCTCCGAACTGCGCCGACTGGCCCTGACCAGCGGCGACACCGAAGTGCTGCGCATCGTGGCCCTCCCCGACACGCACGGACGCCGTCCCGGCTTCACGCTCAGCCGGCACACCCCGCAGGAGATCGCCAAGGCCGGACACCCCTTCGAGCTGCCGGAATCGACGACGAGCCGTCTGATCGTCGACGCCGCCCAGCACGGGCTCGGCTCTCGGGCCTGCGGTCCGGATGTATGGCCCGAGTTCGCGCTGCGCCCGGAATCCCGCACGATCAGGCTCCGGATCACGGCACCGAACTAGGCCGATACGGAGAGGGTGCGGTCTCGCACGGCGGCGACCGCACCCTCAGTATGGGAGGAGACGACTGCCGTCTCGGGGCCTCGACCGGCGCGACCGTACCCGGTCGTCCCCGTGGGAAGGAGCGCTCCGATGCCCACCCTGCTGTCGGTGAATGTCGGCATGCCGAAGGACGTTCCCTGGCAGGGCAAGACCGTCCACACCGGTGTGTGGAAGTACCCGGTGGTCGGCCCGGCGATGGTCCGCCGGCTCAACATCGACGGCGACGGCCAGGGCGACACCGCGGGCCACGGCGGTGAGCAGCGGGCCGTGCTCGTCTACCAGATCCAGTCGTACCGGCACTGGCAGCGGCACTTCGGCCGCGACGACCTCGGCTACGGCCAGTTCGGCGAGAACCTCACCGTGGACGGCCTGCTCGACGACGAGGTGTGCATCGGCGACCGGTACCGCATCGGCGAGGCCGAGTTCGAGGTCACCCAGCCGCGCGTCACCTGCTACCGCGTCGGCATGCGCTTCGGCGAACCCGAGCTGGCAGCCCTGCTGGTGAGCCATCACCGCCCCGGGTTCTACATGCGGGTCGTGCGGGAGGGGCGGGTGCAGGCCGGCGACCGTATCGTACGGACCCGGACCGGTCCGGGCGAGCTGAGCGTGGCCGACACCGACGCGCTGCTCTATCTCCCCGGCCGCGACCCCGCCAAGCTGCGCCTCGCCCTGGACGTGCCCGCGCTGAGTCCCGGCTGGCAGGGGTCGTTCCGTGAACTGCTCGCCGCCGCCGACGGTGCGGAGCCCGCCGCCCGTCCGGCCTGGGCCGGTTTCCGCGCGCTGCGGGTGACGGACGTGGTCCCCGAGAGCACGGCGGTCACCTCGATCCGGCTGACCGCCCCGGACGGCTCCCCCCTCCCGGCCGCCCGCGCGGGCCAGTACCTGACCCTGCGCATTCCCACTACGGCCGGCCCCGCCCCGGTGCGCAGCTACTCCCTGTCCGCCGCGCCCGACGCCGGCAGTTACCGGATCAGCGTCAAACACGAGCCCCACGGCACCGCGAGCGGCTACCTGACCACGCGGCTACGGCCCGGCGCCGTCCTCGAAGTCGCCGCGCCCCGTGGGGAGTTCGTGTACGCCGAGGACAGCGGACCGGTGCTCCTCGTCTCCGCCGGCATCGGCCTCACGCCGGTGCTGTCCATGCTGCACGAGCTCGCCGCGCAGGGCAGCAAGCGTGAGGTCTGGTGGATCCACGGTGCCCGCGGCCCCCGGGAACACCCCCTTGCAGCCGAGGCACACGACCTGCTCGCCTCGCTGCCGGACGCGCACGAGCACGTGTTCTACAGCGCGGCCACACCCGAGGAACGGCAGCGCGCCCACGCAGCCCCGGGACGCCTCACCAAGGACAAGCTGACCGCGCTGTCCGTCCCGGCCGACGCGACCGCCTACATCTGCGGCCCCGCCCCCTTCATGACCGACATGCGGCAGGCCCTCGCGGAGGCCGGCATCGACCCCGCGCACATCCACACCGAGCTGTTCGGAACCCTGGGCGCCATCAACCCCGGCCTCACCGGTCAAGCCGCCCGAACACCCCACCAGCCCCCTGGCCCGCCCGGAACCGGCCCGCTGGTGACCTTCGCCCGCAGCGGCATCGCCGTCCCCTTCGACGACAACAACCGCAGTGTGCTCGAACTCGCCGACGCCTGCGACGTACCCACCCGCTGGAGCTGCCGCACCGGCGTGTGCCACACCTGCGTCACGCCCCTGCTGTCCGGCACGATCACCTACTCCCCCGACCCGCTGGAGCCACCGGCCGACGGCGAGATCCTGATCTGCTGCTCCCGGCCCGGCACGGACATCGTCCTGGACATGTGAGCGCCGTCGCGCACTCCCCGTAGAAAAGATTCTTCCGACCTGCAACCTCGCTGCCGTCGGAACGTCTGTCCGGGTGGAGGCGCCTCCGAGCCAGGGCATTCGCCACGGGAAGCCACCTGTGGCGGCGGCCCGACAGACCACTCCCGATCGACGATTCGAGGAATCACATGTCTGCAAGTCAGACCGTCCGCCGCAGCCTCCGCGCGGGCCGGGTGCGGATCGCCCTGGGCGTCACCGGCGCCGCCGCCGCGCTCGCCATCGGTGGCTCGTTCACCGCCCACGCCGACAACTCCGCGCCGGAACCCAAGCCGGTGCCCGTCCAGGGGACGCCCCTCGACCTGTGCCCGGAGCCGGAGCCGGCCGACGCGGTGCCGAGCGGGAACGACAACACCGTCAAGGGCAACCAGGTGTCGTACACGACCATCGGCGAGGACCCGGTCGACGCGGTGCCCGGCGGCGACTGCACGGACCCGGACCCGAGCAAGGGCACTCCGGTCGACGCCGTGCCCGGCGGGAAGGACACCACCCCGGACCACCCCGCCAGGGACGCCAAGCCCGCTCCCGCCAAGCGGTGACGGAGCAGGCGCACGCGGCCGAGCGCCGCTGATCGGCCACGGGCCATTCGGCGGCCCGCGCCGAGGTGGAGCCGCCGGGTACCTGCCCGGCGGCCCCACCGTCCGTCCGGTGACTCCGGGCGCGTGTACGAAGACCTTGCTGTCCTGGAGATCCATGAACGCGGTGACGACCCCGGCCTACGGTGTACCGACGGGCAGGTACAGACCCCTACGTTTCCCGGCTCGTACCTGGTCGGACGCGCTGCGACGGGTGCTGCGGCACCTGGTGCGCGGAGTGTCGCAACGGCGCGAGGACATCCCGGCGATCCCGGACTCACCGGCCGTCCACACCGACCTCCGCGCACCCGGCATCGACGAGCTCTACACCCACCGCCGCCTGGCTCTCGTCCGCCTGGCCCTGCTCCTGGTGGACGACCTCCCCACGGCGGAGGACGTCGTGCAGGACGTCTTCGCGGCGCTCTACCGCCGTCACGGCGAGCGGCTGAGCGGCCTCGACAACCCCGACGCGTATCTGCGGACCAGCGTGGTCAACACCTCGCGCTCGGTCCTGCGCCGCCGCCGTACGGTACGGGCCCACGTCCCCGAACGCGAAGGGCACGCCCCGTCGGCCGAGGAACCCGTGCTGCTGCGCGAGGAGCACGGAGAAGTGATCGCGGCCCTGCACCGGCTGACCCGGCGGCAACGTGAAGTGCTGGTCCTGCGGTACTGGTCCCACCTCAGCGAGGCCCAGATCGCCGACACCCTGAGCCTGTCCCGCGGGGCGGTCAAATCCACCGCGAGCCGGGCACTGGCCGCCCTGCGCCGAGAGCTGGAGGCGTCCCGATGAAGCCACGCGTGACCCCGGAGGCGTCCCGATGATCGAACAGGACCTCGGTTCCGGCCTCCCTCCGGATCCCCTCGAACAACGCCTGCGTGACGCCCTGCGGGCCCGGGCCGACGCCGTCGACCTGCACGCGCTGCGCCCCGCCGCCCCGCCGACCGGGCAGGCCAGGTTGTTCCGGCTCCCCGCCATCCGTCCCGTCCGCCGCAGCGCCCTGGCGTTGCTCGTCGTGGCCGCCGCGGTGATCGGCGTCCTGTTCGTGGCGCTGCACGAGGTCCGGGAGACGCCGGTCGGGCCCGCGAACCGGCCGTCGGTGTCGCCCACCCCCAACGCCACTGACGCCACGCCCAATTCTCGTGGGACGGGTGCCGTCGACGCGGTGCCTTTCCCTTGACCGAGGGGGAGAACTGTCCCACGGAGGATGAGCCCCGGCGTGGTTGTCCTTTGGCGAACTTGGTGCTGACGATCAGCCCCAGCGGGTTGCCGCCGCCATCGGTGGAGATCGCGGTCTCCGGGAGATGCTTGCCGACGGCGGACAGGAAGTCGGTAGGGCTGTCGTTGAGGAACTGCACCGAGCCGGACTGGAGTGCCGAGGTGTCGGTCGCGGCGGTCAGTGTCACGAACTTGACCTTCAGGCCCTGCTGGGCGAAGTAGCCCTTCGCGTCCGCCACGCGCATCGGTATGTCGAAGATGTTCCCACCGATACCCACGGTGATCGTGCCGCCCGAACCGGAGGCCGGTGGGCGGTCGACGCCGTGGGGCTCATCGAACTCCTGCGTGGACTCAACGAGGGCACGGACCGCTACGGCCTGCGGCTGGAAGGGACTACGAACTTCGACATCGGGGTCCGGATCAGAGCGGCACCCGTACTCTCGGCCGCGGCCCGCACCCGGACCCGCCGCAAGATCGCTGCCGGAGCGCATTTCATCGTCACGAGCCCGGTCTACACGCAGCACGCCCTGGATACGTTGCTCGATGTCATCGACGGCGATGTACCGGTGCTCGCCACCGTGCACCCGTTGCGCTCCCTCGCCGAGGCGGAGCTCCTCCGGCGTGAACTTCCGGACGGGTGCGTTCCCACCGGGCTGATCGAGCGCCTTGACCGGGCCGGTGACGGGGCCGCCGCCGAAGGGGAGCGGATCGCGGTGGAACTCGCCGCGCAGTTCGCGAACAGCACGCAGGGCATCATTCTGTCCTGTGCCGACCGTCCGGAACTCGTGTCGCGTACGCGGGCAGCGCTGGTCCGCCCGGTCGTCGGCTGACGCCGCCAGAGCACGGCATCGCCGGAACGAAACGCACTGTCAGAGCCGGCCGCCGACTCCTGCCGCCCACTCGTTCGTCGGCAGCCCAAGGAGCCGCTCGATCCGGGCGCTGTCCGGCAACGGGCCGTGATCGGCCGTCACCTTCAGGGCCGACGCGGCCGTGATGTGTCCCAGCCGCAGCGCACGTTCCATGCCCACGCCGCGCAGCAGGCCGGCCAGGACTCCGGCGGCGAACGCGTCGCCCGCGCCGACGGGTTCCACCACGTCCGTGTCCAGAGCGGGCACGATCCGTACACCTTCGTCGCTGAAGGCGATGGCGGAGTGGCCGCCGTCCTTGACGACGAGGAGGCGCGGGTGCGGCAACAGCGCCCGTACGTCGGCCGGTTCGAGGTCCGCGTCCCAGAGTTCCCGCGCCTCGTCGAGGCCGACGAAGGTGATGTCGGCCCGGTCGGCCAGGTCGCGCAGCACGGTGGCGGCCGTGCCGGGCGGCCACAGCGCGGGGCGGTGGTTGACGTCGAAGCTGATGGCGTACGGACGCGCACCGGCCGGGACGGTGAGCGCCTGCGCCACCAGGCTCCGGCAGGACGGGGACAACGCCGGGGTCACGCCCGTGAGATGGACGACGGAGGCCGATCTCAGCCTGTCGTCGTCGAGTACGTCGGGGCCCATCGCCGAGGCCGCCGAATTGCCGCGGTAGTAGTGGACGCGGGTCCGCGAACCGGTCGGCTCCTTCACGAGCAGACCCGTGGGCCGCTCCGGATCGCACCGCACACCACTGACATCGACACCCGCCGCGCCCACCTCGGCCCGCACCCGCCGCCCCAACGCGTCGTCCCCCACGGCCGAGAGCCACGAGACGGGAACCCCCAGGTCCGCCAGATACATGGCCACGTTCGACTCCGCCCCGGCCACCGACACCCGCAGATCGTCGGCGCTCTCCAGCGACGCGGACGGAGCGGGGGCCAGGGCCGCCATGGTCTCTCCTATACAGACGACCGCGCCTTCGGCCGACCGCCACCCGTTCTTCACGACGCCTCCCCCGCAAGCGAATTCATCTGTACGACGGCGAGCAGAGCCCGGGCCCGGGCGCGCAGCGCGGTCAGGCTGCCGCCGTCGGCCGCGTCGCCGACCAGGGGCGAGCCGACTCCGACGGCGGTCGCTCCGGCGTCCAGATACTCCCGGGCGGCCACCTCGTCGACACCGCCCACCGGCACGAACACCTCGTGCGGGAACGGTCCGCGCAAAGCCTTCAGATAGGCGGGACCGCCGGCCTCGGCGGCCGGGAAGATCTTCAGCGCGGCGGCGCCGAAGGGGCGTGCGGCGACGATCTCGGTAGGGGTCAACACCCCTGCCAGTACCGGCAGTCCGAGCCGATGGGCCTCGCGGATCCCGTCCCCGAGTGCGGGGGTGACGGCGAAGTTCGCACCGGCCCGCCGGGCGGCGCGGGCGTCGTCGGCGGTCAGGACCGTACCGGCGCCGAGGGGCCGGTCAGGACCGAGTTCCTTGCGTGCCCGCTCGATGACGGACAGGGCGTCCGCACCGGTCAGGGACACCTCGATCAGTTCGACGCCCTCCTCGGCGAGGGTCAGTACGGTGCGCACGGCGGCCTCAGGGTCGGTGCCGCGGACGATCGCGATCAGGCGATGGGCGGCCAGGGCCGCTCGAAGATCCATGCCTGGAAGATCCGTGTCTCGAAGATCCATGTGACGAATTCCCTTCCCCTACAGGTCGGTTCAGGCGCAACGGCAGTTCGTGGTCAGGGTCAGCCGCCACCGTACTTCGCCCGATTCGGGCACCCTGGCGGCGTCACCGGGGCCCGCCTCGGCGAGGTCGAAGACGCGGCCGAGCATCGGTTCGACGCCGGTGCTGCGGTAGGGGCGCGGGGCCGGAAAGCCGCCCAGGTTGCGCCACAGGGCGATGGACACGGGCTGCCCGTCGGCTTCGAGGGCGAGTGAGAGCCGCTCGGCCCGATCGTGCACGCAGCAGTGAGAAGCGTCCACGACCGCTCCTACGGCGGTGCCGTCGTCCGGGCCGAACCTGTCCAGGCGCAGTCCGCACGGTGTGGGCCAGGTGCCTTCCACCCATCTGGCGCCGTCCGGCCACAACAGGTCCACCAGCGGCGCCGACTCGGGGAAGAGCCGGGTGCGCGCTCCGTCGCGGATGTGCAGCACCGCACCGTCGGAGAGGTCGAGCAGAGTATGGGCGGCCCATACGAAGCGGAAGCCCGCGTCGGCCGTCAGGACGTAGTGGGCCTCGGCACCGTCGGTGGTGCCGCGCACCGTGCGCGCCAAGGTGAAGCGGTCGCAGCGAAGAACATCCGCCCCAGCCTCCCGCGTCCAGGACCGCGACCAGGCGTCTCCGTGGTCGGGGGTGCCCCGGACTGTGGGGACGCACTCCTCCAGTCCCCCCGCGTCCACGAAAGTGTCGCCGGGGGAAACGTTGTCCCGCTCGGGCGCGGCACGCCGCCACAGCCATTCGCGTCCCGTTCCTGTTGTGCGCAGCGAGGTCCAACGCCCGCCGTGGGCAAGGTCGGTGACGATGTCCAGCGGCACGGTCACCACTCCGCGAAGGAGCCGTCGGGGTGCCGCCACACGGGGTTGCGCCAGGCGTGACCGGTGCGGTCGGCGGCGCGTACGGCGGCCTCGTCGATCGTGATGCCGAGGCCGGGAGCGTCGCCGCGCACGGCGTGGCCGTCGACGAACCGGAACGGCGCGGGGTCGACGAGGTAGGAGAGCAGGTCGGCGTCCTTGTTGTAGTGGATGCCCCGGCTCTGTTCCTGGATGAGGAAGTTGGGGGTGGCGAACGCGACCTGCAGACTGGCCGCCAACGCGATCGGGCCGAGCGGGCAGTGCGGGGCGAGCTGGGCGCCGTAGGCCTCCGCGAGGGAGGCGATGCGGTGGACCTCGGAGATGCCACCGGCGTGGGACAGGTCGGGTTGGGCGACGGCGATGCCCGCGGCGAGCGCGGGCAGGAACTCGGCGCGTCCGTAAAGGCGTTCACCGGTGGCGAGCGGTACCGGGCTCGACTCGACCAGGCCGGCCAGTTGATGGCCGTGCTCGGGCAGGACGGGTTCCTCGACGAACAGCGGGTGCAGCGGGGCGAGTTCGGCGAGGACGCGACGGGCGCCGGCGGCGGTGAAACGGCCGTGGAAGTCGACGGCGACATCGCGGTCGGGGCCGAGTGCCTCGCGGGCGGCGGCCACGCGGGCGACGATCGCGGCGGTCTCGGCGGGGGTGGGGATCGGTGAGGTGGCTCCGGCGGCGTTCATCTTCACCGCGGTGAAACCGGCCTCGACCTGGGCTGCTATCTGCTCGCTCAGCTGGGCGGGTTCGTCGCCGCCGACCCAGGCGTAGACCCGGACGCGGTCGCGCACGGGACCGCCGAGCAGGGCGTGCACGGGAGCGCCGTACGTCTTCCCGGCGATGTCCCACAGGGCCTGGTCGAGGCCGGCGACGGCGCTGGAGAGGATCGGGCCGCCCCGGTAGAAGCCGCCCTTGGACATGACCTGCCAGTGGTCCTGGATGCGCAACGGGTCCTGGCCGACGAGGTGTTCGGCCAGGACGTCGACGGCGGCGCGCACGACCTCGGCGCGCCCTTCGACGACCGGTTCACCCCAGCCGACCACGCCCTCGTCGGTCTCGACACGGCAGAACAGCCAGCGGGGCGGGACCAGGAAGGTCTCGACACGGGTGATCTTCACTGAGACCGGGAGCCTTCCGTTTCTTCGGAGTCGCCGAGGCGGTCCAGGTCGCGGCCGGCCTGGTCGAGCAGGGCGCGCATCGCGGCCTCAGCGGCCCGCGGGTCCTTCTCGCGTACGGCGTCCAGTACGGCGCGGTGGGCCGGGACCGGGTCCTCGCTGTGCGGGGCGCTGTGCACGATGCGGTCGCGGTGTGCCAGGCCGGACTCGATCACCATCTCCATGCGTTCGAGGAGTTCGTTGTGGGTGGCGGCGAGCAGGGCACGGTGGAAGGCGAGGTCGGCCTCGACGGCGTGGGCGGCGTCGGCGCCCCGCTCCCCCATCGCGTCGAGGGCACCGTCCAGGGCGGCCAGGTCCGCGCCGGTGCGGCGCTGGGCGGCCAGGCGTACGGCGGCGGGTTCGATGATGGCGCGCACTTCGGCGAGGTTGTGCAGCAGAGCCCGGTCGGACTCGGTGGTGGAGGCACCCTCGAACTGCCAGCGCAGCACGTCGGCGTCGAGCAGGTTCCACTCGGCGCGGGGCTGCACGAACGTGCCGCGCCGCTGGCGGGCGTCGACCATCCCCTTGGCGGCGAGCACCTTGAGCGACTCGCGCAGCGCGGTCAGACTCACGTCCAACTCGCTCTGCAGCGCCACGAGATCCAGCGTGGCCCCCTCGGGGATCTCACCGCCCAGGATGCGGCGGGCGAGGAGTTCCACGGTCTGGCCGTGCACACCTCGACGGGCATAGGGCGTCATGTCGTACAGCCTTTCTGCTGGTTGGGGAGCGTGGTCATGCGGAGGCCTTGACGACGCTCCAGCCGCCGTCCACCACGAGACTCGTCCCGGTGATGAAGGAGGCTTCGTCGGCGCTGAGGAACGCGATGGCCGCGGCCACTTCCTCGGGCGTGCCGAAGCGGCGTACGGCCGTCTCGGCGATGCTGCGTTCCCGTTCCTCGGGCGGCACTCTGTCCCAGGCGGCGGTCAGTATCGGTCCCGGCAGGACGGCGTTGACGCGCACAACAGGCCCGTATTCGACGGCGAGTTGACTGCACAGGGAGAGCAGGGCGCCCTTGGCGGCGGCGTAGGCGGGGTGCCCGGGTATGCCCTTGTGGGCGTGCACGGACGAGGTCAGCACCACCGCGCCCCGCCGCTCCGCCAGATCGGGCAGGACCGCCCGGAAGCCGAGGAAGCTGCCGGTCAGATTGACGTCGAGCTGCCGCTGCCAGGACGGCAGGGTCATCTCGTGGGCGGGTGTGACGTCGACGGTGAAGGCGTTGCTGACGAGGACGTCGACGGGCCCGAAGGCGTGCGCGGCGCCGACGATCCGCGCCCAGTCGTCCTCGACCGCGACATCGGCGGCCACGAACCGGGCCCGCCCGCCGTCCTTGCCGATCCGCTCCGCCACCGCCTCGCCCCGCTCCTCGGCGATGTCGGCGAGCACGACGGCGGCTCCCTCCTCGGCGAGGCGCACGGCCGTGGCGGCTCCGATGCCGGAGGCGGCACCGGTGACCACGGCCGTGCGTCCGGTGAAACGGGCGCCGTGCCGGCGTACGGACTGGTCCATCGAGGTTCGACTCCTTCGCGACCTTCGGGTCCTGCGCGTCTTTCACGAGCAAGGGCTTGCTGGAAACATAAGGGGCTCACTCGCGCACGAGCACGACCAGGTCGGCATCATGATCGGCGCTCCAGGCGAACGGCAGACCGTAGTGCAGCAGATGCGCTCCGCTGTACGTCGTCCCGCTCGCCGTGTCCCGGTAGTGCGCCGCCGGTTCGAGTCTCCGCAGCCGGAGCCGGTCCGCCCGACCCGGCATGAGCGGGGCCCCGTCGAGACGCCCGGTGCTAAGCGCGGCGACGACCGTACGGTCCCCGGCGTCGAACTGCACCCCGCAGCTCGGCTCCTCCGGCGTACCGAGGAGCCGTGCCTCACCATGGTGGATCACGTCCCGCACCTCCTTGTACCGGGCGATCCACTGGGCGGCCTCGGCCCGCTGCTCCGGCGTCCAGGCGCGCAGGTCGGCGCCGACGCCCAGCACTCCGCACATGGCGTTGACGAAACGGAAAGCGAGACTGCGCGGGCGCGGGTCGAAGACGCCGGGCGCGTCGGTGACCCAGGAGCTCATGACGTGCGGGGCGTGCGCGTGCAGGAACCCATATTGGATGGAGAGCCGGTCCAGCGGTGCGGTGTTGTCGCTCGGCCAGACCACGTCAGTGCGCGCGATCGTCGCGTGCTCGATCCGCCCGCCGCCACCCGCGCAGCCCTCGACGGTGACGTCGGGGTGGGCGGAACGCAGGTGGTCGAGAACGCGCAGGTATCCGGCGACATGCTCGGCGTCGAGATCGACGCGGCCTGCACCGGGACGGCCTCGCTCGGTGGGCGGACGGTTCATGTCCCACTTGAGATAGCTGATCTCGTAGGCGCCGAGCAGCCGGTCGAGCGTCCCGATCACGAAGTCCTGGACGTCGGTCCGGCCGAGGTCGAGGAGGAGCTCGTTGCGGACGAGTCGGCCGGGACGGCCCTCGACCCGGTAGACCCACTCGGGGTGTTCGGCGTACAGACGACTCCCCGGGCTGACGGCCTCGGGCTCGATCCACAGGCCCACGTCCAGGCCCAACGCCCTTACGTCCGACACGAATTGATCGAAACCCTGCGGGAAGGCCGCCGGGTCCGGCCACCAGTCGCCGAGTCCCCCGGTGTCGTCGCCGCGCCCGGTGAACCAGCCGTCGTCCACGACGAACAGCTCGGCCCCGATGTCGGCGGCGGTCTTCGCCAGCTCCAGTTGCCCTGCCGCGTCGACGTCGAAGCCGGTGGCTTCCCAGGAGTTGTAGAGGACTTTGCGGGGGCGGTGCAGGCGCTCGCCGGAGAGGTGTCGTTCGTAGCGGTGCCAGACGCGGGAGAGTCCGTCGAGGCCCTCCGGGCTGAAGGCGCAGGCGAGTTGAGGCGTGGCGAGGGTTTCGCCGGGTGCGAGCAGTACCGCTCCCTCGTGCGGGACTCGGCCCGCCCGTACCCGCAGGGCACCGCCGGGTTCGGCCTCCGCGGTGATGTGCCAGTTGCCGGGCCAGGCGAGGGCGATGCCGTACGCGGCCGGCGACTCGCCGTCCTGCACCGCGAGCCAGGGTGCGTACGCGTGTCCGGGTACGCCCTGGAGGCTGCCGATGGTGAACGTACCTCTGGGCAGGTCAAGTTGGGTGCGCTGGAACTCCTGCGACCACTGGCCCGTGAGGTACGTCAGGTGGGCGACGCCGGTGACGGGAATGTTCACGGCGGCCGAGTCGAGCCGCTCCAGGCGCAGTGCCTGCGTGGCGGTGATCTCTGTCCAGCGGAGGATCACGTCCGTGCCCGGGACGGTCTCGTAGTGAAGGACGGTTCGGAGGCCCAACTGCTCGTCGTGGAAGGCGAGTCGTAGCGCACCCTCGTCCGCTTCCGCCCCGGCGAACTCCCACCACACGCCCCGGTCGTCGCCGTCCGGACGCGACGCCACCAGCTCCGATCCGGTGAACGGCCGTAGCCCGTAAGGCAGATACTCGGCCGGGGCCGCGTCGGCGGGCGTGATGAAGTGCGTGCGCCTCGACCAGTCAAGGGCGGAGGGACCGTCCTCGACGCCGAGTGGCCCCCATGCGTCGAGTTCGGCCCAGGGGCCGTCCGGAGACAGGCGCACGGTGTAGCTGGTGTTCTCCGTGCGCAAGGTCCAGCGCTGGTACGTCACTTGACCGCCCCGAGGTTGAGGCCGGCCACGAAGTGCCGCTGGAAGCGCAGGAACACGGCGACCGTGGGTGCGGCGGCGATGACGGAACCGGCCGCGATGACGTTCCACATCGACACGAACTGACCCTGAAGTCCGATGAGGGCCGCGGTGATCGGCATCTTGGTGTCGCTGCGCAGCACGGTGATCGCCCAGAGCAGGTCGTTGAAGATCCAGGTGAAGGACAGGGCGCTGAGCGCGGCCAGGGCGGGGCGGGTCAGCGGGAGGATGATCCGCCAGAAGATCTGCCAGGGGCCTGCGCCGTCGACGACCGCCGCCTGTTGGATCTCCGTCGGGATCGACCGCATGAATCCGTGCAGGACGAAGACGTAGAAGCCGACGCCGAAGCCGATCTGCACACCGATGAGTGCGGGCAGGGTGTCGAAGACGCCCATCACCTCGCTGAGCTTGGACACCGGGATGAGCAGGATCTGCGGCGGAAGCAGGTTGCCGCCGAGCATGAGGAGCAACAGGGAGCGGCGGAAGGGGAGTTCGTAGCGGCTGAGGGCGAACGCGGCCATCGCGGCGAGGGCCAACGTGATCAGGACGCAGGGAATAGTGACGATCAGACTGTTGATGAGGGCGCGCTGCTGGCCGCCTTCGACCCAGGCCTGATGGAAGTTGCCGAGGGTGAAGGAGTGCGGCCAACTGCCCAGGCCGTGGGTGGCGATGTCGTCGAAGGAGCGCAGGCTGGTCACCAGGACCAGGGCGATGGGCAGCAGCCACAGGATCGCCAACGCGCCTGCGCCCAGGTGGAATCCGGCGGTCGCGGCGCGCTTGCGGCGCAGGGCCGTGGAGTTGGCGGACATCAGTCGGCCTCCCGGAACGCGCGGACGAGGTAGGAGCAGATGACGCCGAAGGCCAGCACGAAGATGACGACGGCGAGTGCGGAGCCGTAGCCAAGTCGTAGGGACTGGAAGGCGGTTGAGTACATGTAGGTGCTCAGCAGCTCTGACGAGTGGTAGGGGCCGCCGCGGGTCAGTGACCACACGACGTCGAAGGAGCGCAGTGAGTCGATGACGATGACCGACAGAACGACCGCGTTGACGCTGCGGAGCTGGGGCAGGGTGACGTGCCTCAGGCGCTGCCAGGCGCTGGCGCCGTCGACCTTGGCGGCCTCGTACAGGACGGGGTCGATGCCCTTGAGGCCGGCCAGGTAGAGGACCATGACGTAGCCGATCTGGCGCCAGAGCGCGGGCACGATCACCGCGTAGAGGGCGGTGTCCTGGTCGGCGAGCCAGGCGTGGCGGAGGCTGCCCAGGCCTACGGACTGCAGGAGTTGGTTGAGGACGCCGTCGGGCTGGTAGATCGCCTGCCAGACGAGGGCGGTGGCGACCAGGGAGAAGACGACGGGCAGGAACAGCGCCGCGCGGTAGAAGCCGACGCCTCTCCGCTCCTGTTGGAGGAGGAGTGCGGCGGCGAGGCCGAGCAGGGCGGACAGGCCGCCGAAGAGGACGAGCCAGAGGACGGTGTGGCCGGCCGCGCTGCGGAAGACGTCGTCGTGGGCCATCTCCCGGAAGTTGCCCAGGCCGACGAACTGCGGTGGGGAGACACCGTCCCATTTGGTCAGGGCGAGGTAGAAGCCCTGCGCGGCGGGCCAGAACACCCATACCGCTTCGACGAGGAGTGGGACGAGGACGAAGGCGAGCACCAGCGGGGGCGTGCGCCGGGGGCCCCGAACCCGCTTGCCCTGGGCGGGCGTTCGGGTCGGGGACTTCCGGTCGGGCGCGGTCAGGACGGCCATGTCACGCGTTCCAGATCTTCTCGGCGTCGCGCTGCCAGTCGGTGAGGATGCTCCCGACCGACTTGGGCTTGGCCAGGAACTTGGTCAACGCGTTGTCCGCGGTGGGCTGGAGGGCGTCGCTGGAGTCCCGGTTGAAGAACTGGGTGACCTCGGCCGCCGCCTCCACGTGCTTGCGGCCCTTCTTGACCAGGGCCGTTCCGGCGTCCTTCGCGGCGGGGTTGCAGGGCAGGACGGTGCCGGAGGAACCCTTGATGTAGATCTCCTGGGCCTCGGCGGTCGCGAGGTACTTCATCAGGTCGATCACCTGGTCGTGACGGCCTGTACGGGCGCTGGCGAAGTAGCCATCAGTGGGCGCCTCTTCGGCGAGCGGGACCTTGGCGTCGATGACCGGGAAGCGGAAGAAGTCGATGTCGTCGAGGGCGTTCTTCGGCGCCGCGTCGGCGAAGAAGGTGCCGATGAGCATCATGCCGCTACGGCCGTTGAGCAGCGAGGTCGTGGCGTCCTGGAAGGCGACGGCGGCGCCGTTCGGGTCGAAGTACGGCAGCACCTCCTGCCAGCGGTCGAAGACCTTGCGCACCTCGGGGTCGTCGAACCGGTGTTTACCGGCGAGGAGTTCGCGGTGGTACTGGGCTCCGTTGATGCGGATGTCGAGGTAGTCGAACCACGCCGAGGCCACCCAGGCCGTGCCGCCGCCGGCGCCCAGCCCGATCGGGGTGACGCCCTTGCTCTTGAGCTTGTCGCACAGGCCGAGGAACTCGTCCCAGCTCTTGGGCTCGCTCACGCCCCACTTGGCGAAATTGGACTTCCGGTAGAACATGCCCCACCAGTAGTAGGTGGTGGGCACGAAGACCTTCTTGCCCGAACTCGACGACGTGCACAGCGAGTTGAGCGCCTTGGAATACCGCTTGAGGTCGGGCGACGAGGTCCACGCCTCGTCGAGGTCGAGCAGCAGGTTCTTCTTGGCGTAGGCGTCCGCCACCGAGCCGGGGTACCAGGTGTACACGTCCGGCGGGTTGCCCGAGGTGAGGTACGTCGGCAGCTGGGTGCGGAAGGTCTCCGCGGCGACCGTGTTGAGGCTCGCACGCTCGGAGCCCTTCTTGGCGTAGGCGGCGACGAGGTCCTCCATCGCGGCCTTGGCCTGCGGGGCGGAGAGGTTGGACTGGAGGGTCACCGCGCCCTTCGAGGAACTCTTGCCGGAGGAGGTCGAGGTGACACAGCCGCTGAGCAGTGCCGCCGTCCCCGCGGCGCCGAGTCCGGCGAGGAACCGGCGTCGGTCTGGCTGGTGGTTCGTCATGGATGGCTCCCTGTGGATCCCGCGCGGATCCAAGATTCACGTGGCGTCCCCACCACGTCAAGAATAATTACTAATTTATTTGAACTGGGTCCGGTGAACGTAGCCGTCGACTCCGCGGAACACCGCGTCGACCGCTCCGTCCGGCCCGGCCACCGCCCCGAGCGCACCGTCGAACGCGGCGCTGGGGAACGCCAGTTGCTTGGTCCAGCCCTGCCAGGCACCGTTCTCGTACCGCTGCTGCCAGAGCGTGTAGTCGGCGGCCCGCGCGTACAGCACCACGGCGTCCCCTACGGCGACCAGCGTCGGACTCCCGCTGACGGTGCCGCCGATCGACGCCCACGGCGACCACTCCCCCGACGTCTCCCGGGACCGCGTCCACACGTCGTCGGCCGCAGTGCGTACGGCGACCTGCACCCGCCCCTGAGCGTCCACGACGGCGGACGGCCGCCCGTACACCGACCGGCCACCGGGCGCGCCGAGCGAGGACCATCCGGACGACGGACCGCGCTGCGCGACCTGCCCGTCGGCACCCGAGGCGAACAGCGTCCAGTGCCCGGGATCGGTGAACGCCACCGTCGGCGCGTCGGTCACCCGGCCGCCCAGACTCTGCCACGCACCCCAGTGACCGCCGACGTGGACCCGCCGGTACACCCGGGAGTCGGCGCCACGCACGAAGACGTCGATCCGGCCGCCGGCCGAGGCGTACGCGGCGGGCTGGCCGAGAATCCCGCCCTTCGTGGGGCCGCCGAGGTCCCTGGTCCCGCCGTCGGCCTGTTGAGCGAGTGAGCCGTGCGGTCCCCGCAGGAACGTCGTGAGCGTGTCGCCGTCGCGGACGACGGCCGGGCTTGCCGTGGCCTTCGCGCCCAGACTCGTACCGGGCAGGGCGTCCGCCCCGGTCAACTCCAGGAACGCGGTGCCGTGCGCGGGGACCTCGACGGTGTACGAGCCCGTATGCGTGCCCCGGGAGGCCCGTGCCCGCAGATCCCGGACCTGAACCGGTCCGCCGAGCCCGGCATCCGCGAACTGCACGGTGCGCAGGGCGGGTTGGTCGGACCGGTTGAGCAGGACGACCGCGCGCCGCCCGTGCCCTTCCAGCACCTTGCTGTACACGTCGCCGACCGGGTCCGAGGCCACGCGCACGCCCTGGATCGCCAGCGGGTCCTGGTCGACGGCGATGATCTCCGGGTTGCGCAGGGTGGCGAGCATCGAGTCCGACAGGGTGCGCGGGTCGGAACCCAGGACGAGCGGCGAGCTCATCTCGGCCCACATCACGTACTGCGTGGTGGACTCCTCCTGGGTCAACTCCGGGGTTCCGTCGGCCATTTGACGCATCGGGATGAGGTAGTCCGGGTCGTTGTAGTGCCCGGGTCCCTGCGCCTCGGGGTGCCAGGCGTTCGCGTCCATGTTGCGCAGCACGTTGGGCCACTGACCGGGGCTCGGGGTGCCCCAGGCGATGTCCGTGCCGGTGCGCCAGGAGTCGGCGATCGTCGGGGCGTAGACGTACGTGTTGTGCGCGTCCTGCTCGGGTGTGTGCGGCAGGCCCCAGTCGTCGGTGAGCGGGTTGCAGAGGTTCAGCAGCATCTTGCGGCCGGACTTGGCCACCGCGTCGCTGAACTCCTTGAACGCCGGGCCCGGATCGAGCTTGGCACCGATCCCGCACAGGAAGTCGACCTTGACCGCGTCGATCTTCCAGCCGGCGAACTGCCGCGCGTCCGCGTCGTAGTGGCCCCTGCTGCCGAGCCCGCAGCTCTTGCCGCCGTCGTAGGTGCCGGCGTCGGTGTAGATGCCCGCCTTCAGGCCGCGCTGGTGGAGGTAGGAGACCAGCGCGGGGATGCCGGACGGGAATCGGTCCGGATTGGCGACCAACCGCCCTGTGGCGTCCCGCGGGTTGTCGGCCTGCCAGCCGCCGTCAAGCCACACGATGTCGTAACCGGCGTCCCGCAGACCGCTGTTGACCAGCCTGTCCGCGACACTGCGCACTTGCTGTTCGGTGGGCGCGCCCAGACCGTAGTACGTGTTCCAGCCCATGTACGGCGTCGGCGCGAGACCGCTGTCGTAGTAGTCGGGTGCGCCCTGGTCGACACCGGTCCGCGCCGTGGCCACCGGGGCGGCGGTCGCCGCCAGCACGGTCGCGATGGCGACGACGGTGGCGCGGCGCGTCCGTCTCGAAGCCGCGGGTGTGCGGACCTGCGGATGTGAAGTCACTTGCCTCTCCCGAGGGTTGGGAAGCAGGAGGACGTGACCCGGGCCGCACTGCGACAGGGGGCTTCCGGCGTCACGGCGACGACTGTGGCGCGCGACCGAAACCCTGTCAACATTAATTCCTAATTTATTAGAAGGAGGGATCGAACCTTGCACCAGGGGTTGACAGAGCTCCCCCCGCGTCACAGCCTTTGGCAACGTTGTCAGTGCCGCCGACGTTTGATGGGACATCACGCTCATGACAGATCAACCGGGTTCGCCACGCCCGTCGCGCCGCTCCGTCGTCACCACGGGTTCCACCCTGCTGGCGGGGTTCGGCCTGGGTTCCCTGCTGCCCATGTCGACCGCCTCCGCCACCGGTGGCGGCACGTCGACCGTGCCCTCCTCCCCCGGCGAACTCGCGCTCCACCGCCCGGTGTCCGTCTCCTCGACGGCCTACGCGCCCACCCCGGGTTCGTTCGTGGTGGACCGGCTCGCGTCACCGGGCGTGCGCGGCAGCGGATGGCGTGCCGCGGCGGGCGACCCGCAGTGGATCGCGATCGATCTGCAGGCCGTGTGCGCCGTCACGTCGATCCGTCTCACCTTCGAAGCCGACGCGAGCGACCCGGTGTTCACGCCTCCCACCTCGGGCAATCCGGCCGACGGCACAACGGGCAAGGAGATCCAGTCCAGTTACTCGGTCGAGTACGTCGTCGAGACGTCGACCGACCACACGTCCTGGACCAGCGCGTACCGCACCACGGCCGGCACGGGCGGAGTGGTCGACATCCAGCTCCCTCGCCCGGTCACCGCACGCTGGGTACGGCTGACCTCACTCAGGCGCTCCAACCCCAACCCCCTTGGCCTCAACGGCTTCGAGGTCTACGGCACCGTCGCGGGCCACCGGCCGTCGGCCACGGGATGGACGGACTGGGGCACGCACTCCGGTCCGGCACCCAAGCTGACGGTCGCCGAGGACGGCACGGTCCCGGTGGAGTCCGGCTGGCGGCTGACGCTCGACGACTGGGCCGGCGCCGACGGCACGAAGCTGTCGACGGCGTCCGTCGACACCAGCGGTTGGCTGCCGGCCACGGTTCCCGGCACGGTGTTGGCCTCACTCGTGGACCAGGGCAAGCTGCCCGACCCCGTGGTCGGACTGAACAACCTCCACATCCCGGAGGCGTTGTCACGTCATTCGTGGTGGTACAAGCGGGACTTCGAGCTGCCGCACGGGCTGCGCACCGGGTCCGGGCGCCGGACCTGGCTGGAGTTCGACGGCGTCAACCACACGGCCGACATCTGGCTCAACGGTCACCACGTGGGCGGACTGACCTACCCCTTCGCCCGCTCGGCCCACGACATCACCGAGCTGCTCGCGACGGGCGGGGCGAACGCCCTCGCGGTGAAGATCACGCCCATGCCGGTACCCGGCAGCCCCGGCGACAAGGGCCCCGCCGGCGAGTCCTGGGTGGACGCGGGCGCCAACCAGATGAACCTCAACTCCCCCACCTACCTGGCCTCTTCGGGCTGGGACTGGATGCCGGCGGTACGCGACCGGGCCGCCGGCATCTGGAACCACGTCCGGCTGAGATCAACGGGCCATGTCGTGATCGGCGATCCGCGTGTGGACACCGTGCTGCCGAACCTGCCCCAGGTGTCGGTCGCCGAGCTGACGATCGTCGTCCCGGTCCGCAACGCCGACACCGCGGAGCACAGGACGACGGTCTCCGCGTCGTTCGACAACGTGCGGGTCAGCAAGGTAGTCACCGTGCCTGCGGGCGAGAGCGTCGACGTCACGTTCACGCCTGCCGTCTTCGGTCAACTACGGTTGCGTGACCCGGCGTTGTGGTGGCCCAACGGTTTGGGCGACCCGGCCCTCCACAAGCTCACCATCGCCGCAACGCTCGACGGTTCCGAGAGCGACCGCCGCACCAGCCAATTCGGCATCCGCCAGTTCGGCTACGCGTACGAGGTACCGCTGCCGTTCGCCAACTCCGGTGACGCGTATACCCAGTCCGTGACGTTCGACCGCCAACAGGCCCGGTACGTCCGCGTCAAGTGCCTGACCAGGGCGTCCGGTTGGGGCTACTCCCTGTGGACCCTGGCCGTACGCGACAGTGCTCGGCCCGCCACCGACCTGGCCCTGCACGCGCAGGCCGACGCTTCGAGCACGGACGGGGATGACCACGGCTCCGGCAACGTGACCGACGGCGATCCGGGCACCCGTTGGTCCTCGGCCTACGACGACGACCAGTGGATCCGGGTCGACCTGGGGTCCGTGCAGTCCGTCGACGGGGTCGACCTGGTCTGGGAACAGGCGTATGCGAAGACCTACTTGGTGCAGGTCTCCGCCGACAACGCCACCTGGGCCGATGCCGCGTCGGTGGACAACAGCGCGGTTCCGCTGCCGTTCAACAACGGCAACGCGAGCCTGCAAGCAGAGGACTTCACCGCGCAGACCGCCCGCTACGTCCGGATCGCCTGCGGGTTGCGCAACACCAGTTGGGGCAACTCCCTGTGGTCCCTCGGCGTCATCGACAGTGCCGCCTCCGGAACCGACCTTGCCCTGCACCAGAAGACGACCGCGTCCACCGAGGATCCCGACCACCCGGCCGCGCACGCCACCGACGGCGATACGAGCACCCGTTGGTCCTCGGAGTACGAGGACCACCAGTGGATCCAGGTCGACCTCGGAGCCTCAAAACGTTTCGACCGGGTCGCCATCCTGTGGGAGTCGGCCTACCCCAAGACCTATGTGATCCAGGTGTCGGACGACGGGGACACGTGGACGGACGTGAAGTCGGTGTCCAACACCCCCGACCCGTTGAAGATCAGCGTGAACGGGGTGCGGGTCCTGGCGCGGGGCGGCAACTGGGGCTGGGACGAGCTGCTGCGCCGGATGCCGCCGGAGCGGATGGACGCGGCCGTGCGGATGCACCGCGACATGAACTTCACCATGATCCGCAACTGGGTCGGCACGTCCGACCGGGAGGAGTTCTTCGCCGCCTGCGACGAGCACGGAATCCTGGTGTGGAACGACTTCCCCAACGCGTGGGGCATGGACCCGCCGGACCACGACGCCTTCAACTCGATCGCACGGGACACCGTTCTGCGCTACCGCATCCACCCCAGCGTGGTCATCTGGTGCGGCGCCAACGAGGGCAATCCGCCCGCCGCCATCGACCAGGGCATGCGCGAGGCCGTGGAGGGACAGGCCCCCGGAATCCTCTACCAGAACAACTCGGCCGGCGGCATCATCACGGGCGGCGGACCGTACGGCTGGGTGGAACCGGAGAAGTACTTCGACCCAACCACCTACGGCAGCAAGGACTTCGGCTTCCACACCGAGATCGGCATGCCCGTCGTCTCCACCGCCGCCAGCATGCGCAACATGACGGGCGACGAGCCCGAGTGGCCGATCCGCGGCGCGTGGTATTACCACGACTGGAGCGAGCGCGGAAACCAGGCACCGCAGACGTACAAGGCGGCCGTAGAAGCGCGCCTCGGAACGACCACCGGCCTGGACGACTTCGCCCGCAAGGCCCAGTTCGTCAACTACGAGAACACGCGCGCCATGTTCGAGGCCTGGAACGCGAACCTCTGGGACAACGCCAGCGGTCTGATGCTGTGGATGTCCCACCCCGCGTGGCACAGCACGGTCTGGCAGACCTACGACTACGACTTCGACGTCAACGGCACGTACTACGGCGCCCGTTCGGCCTGCGAACCCCTGCACGTCCAGGCCGACCCCGAGGGCCAGGTCCTCGCGGTCAACCACACGCGCGACGGCTTGAAGAACGCCGTGGTCTCGGCGCAGTTGACCGATCTGACGGGTCGTCGGCTCGGCGGGAACAAGAGCGCGCGACTGGACGTGGCACCGGCGGCGACCACGAAGGCGTTCAGCGCCGCCTGGACCGACGACCTGCCGGACCTCCATCTCCTCCGCTTGACGCTGACCGGCGGCGACGGCCGGGTTCTGTCGCGCAACACCTACTGGCGCTATCGCACGCCGGCCGCCATGCAGGCCTTGAACACGGCACCTCAGACGAAGGTCTCCGCGACGATCGGCCGCCTGTCCCGTTCCGGAACCCGCACCGAACTGACCGCCACCGTCCGCAATCACGGTCCGGCCGTCGCCGCGATGGTCCGCCTCTCCCTGCTGAACGGCACGACCGGCCATCGCGTACTGCCCACGCTGTACAGCCACAACTACCTGTGGCTCCTGCCCGACGAGTCCCAGACCGTCACCCTGTCCTGGCCGACCCGGTCCCTGACCTCAGGTCGTCCGCTCCTGGAGGTGGAGGCGTACAACAGCCGCCCCGCGACGGCGAGTTCATAGGGTTTCTTGGGCTCTTGGGTTTCCTGGGACCGCCCGTCAGGACGCCTCCACCGCCGTCTTGATGCGTTGCCCGAACGCGGGCGCGTCCTTGCGGGCCGCGCCCAGGGCGAAGCCCACCAGGAGCTTGCCGACGCCGTGGCCTTCGAGGACGTTGTAGATCCGCACCTTGGTCGTGCCCGGACCAGTGGATTCCAGGTCGTAGCCGCCCTCGGCCGCCGTCACGACGTTCTTGGAGGCCTCGGTCCAGCGGATGCGGTGAGGGGCGTCGTATTCGGTGATCCGGAACTTCCGGCCCGTCTTCATACCGGCGTCCTTGACCGTGCTGGTGAAGACGGTGCCCACAGCCGTGGGGCCCTCGGGAGTCTTGGTGATCTCCTGGACCCTCGGGCTGAACTTGGGGTCGTTCGTGCCCTCGGCGAGAAAGGCGAAGACTTCTTCGACGGGGCGGTTGACCTCGGCTGTCGCCTCAAACTGTCCGGCCACGATTCCTCCTGTGCTGCGGTTGGAGTTCCGGCTGGGCGCGCGCCGATGTGCCGAGCACCATCAGCCTATCGGCGTGGCTCCGTCCGTGCTCCTTGTCGGTGCCACGGCGGCGGAGCGGGGTTCTCTGCACGCATCACCGAAGCGCTCGGCCCCGCCCGGTTCCAGGGCACTGAAACCACCGTGAAACCGAGCTGAATGCGCCCCGCCGCAAGCTCTGCGGCATGACGACAACGACCCACGAACTCGCGATCTCGGCCACCGGGCTGCGCAAGGCCTACGGGGACAGGACAGTGCTCGACGGCATCGACCTGGCCGTGCCGGCCGGTACCGTCTTCTCCCTGCTCGGCCCGAACGGCGCCGGCAAGACCACCGCCGTCAAGATCCTCTCCACCCTCGTCACCGCCGACGCCGGCGAGCTGCGGGTCGGCGGTCACGACCTGGCCACCGACGCGCAGGCCGTGCGGGCCTCGATCGGTGTCACCGGGCAGTTCTCCGCCGTCGACGGCCTGATCACCGGCGAGGAGAACATGTTCCTCATGGCGGACCTGCACCACCTGCCCAAGGAGGAGGGCCGGCGGGTCGCCGCCGAACTCCTGGAGCGCTTCGACCTCACCGAGGCCGCGAAGAAACCCGCCTCCACCTACTCCGGCGGCATGAAGCGCCGCCTCGACCTCGCCATGACCCTGGTCGGCAGCCCCCGGATCATCTTCCTCGACGAACCGACCACCGGCCTCGACCCCCGCAGCCGCCACAACATGTGGGGCATCATCCGGGAGCTGGTCTCCGGCGGTACGACCGTCTTCCTCACCACCCAGTATCTCGACGAGGCCGACGAACTCGCCGACCACATCGCGGTGTTGAACGACGGCAGGCTCGTCGCCGAGGGCAGCGCCGAGGAGTTGAAGCGGCTCGTCCCCGGCGGACACGTACGACTCCGCTTCACCGACCCGGACGCCTACCAGTCCGCCGCCGCGGCCCTGCGCGAGGTCACCCGGTTCGACGAGACGCTCTCGCTGCAGATCCCCAGCGGCGGCAGCCAGCGCGAACTGCGCGCCATCCTCGACTGGTTGGACGCCGCCGACATCGAGGCGGACGAGCTGACCGTGCACACCCCCGACCTCGACGACGTGTTCTTCGCCCTGACCGGCGGCGCGAAGGTCCCCAACCAGCCCAAGGAGAACGTCCGATGAGCACCCTCTCCCTCGCCGTGCGCGACTCGTCCACGATGCTGCGCCGCAACCTGCTGCACGCGCGCCGCTACCCGTCCCTCACCCTCAACCTGCTGCTCACGCCGATCATGCTGTTGCTGCTCTTCGTCTACATCTTCGGCGATGTGATGAGCGCCGGCATCGGCGGCGCCGATCGCTCCGACTACATCGCGTACATCGTCCCGGGCATCCTGATGATGACTGTCGGCAGCACCGTGATCGGGGCCGCGGTCTCCGTCGCCACCGACATGTCCGAGGGCGTCATCGCCCGCTTCCGGACGATGGCGATCCACCGCGGTTCCGTGATCATCGGGCACGTCGTCGGGAGCGTGCTGCAGGTGCTCGCCAGCCTGGTCCTCGTCGGTGCCGTCGCCGTGGCCATCGGCTTCCGGTCCACGGACGCCACGGTCCTGGAGTGGCTGGCCGCGTTCGGACTGCTCGCGCTGTTTTCTCTGGCGCTCACCTGGATCGCGGTCGGGATGGGCATGGCCAGCCCGAACGCCGAGGCGGCCGGCAACATGGCGATGCCGCTGATCCTCCTCCCGCTCATCTCCAGCGCCTTCATCCCGGCCGACACCATGCCGGGCTGGTTCCAGCCCATCGCCGAGTACCAGCCCTTCACCCCGGCCATCGAGACCCTGCGCGGCCTGCTGCTCGGCACCGAGATCGGCAACAACTGGTGGATCGCCATCGCCTGGTGCCTGGCCCTGTCCGCCCTCGGCTACCGCTGGTCGCAGGCACAGTTCAACCGCGACCCGAGGTAATCGCCATGACAGCGCGGGCCGCCTCCCGCAACTGGTCCCGCCCCAGGGCGGCGTACTCCGACACCGCGTCGGCGTACGCCGCCCTGTCGGCGTTCTCGGCCGCCTGCCGGGCGAGGTCCGCCGACATCGTCGGCTGGAACTCCCGCAGCACGCCGAGCCGTTCGGCCAGCGCGATCATCCGTACGGCATCGGCACCGGTACCCGCACCGGGTTCGCCGGACGCGATCCCCACCATGCCGAGGGCATGCAACATCGTCCCGAACAAAGGGAGTTCGGAGGGCGAGCCGACCGGTTCGGCGAGCAGCGTCCGCAGCCTCAGGCGCAGCCGGTCGACCAACTCCGCTACCAGCGCGAGCCGTCCGGCACGAGCGTGCGCCGTCACCGACACCGCCTGGACCATGAACGCCCACGGGTCGAGCCAGGCATCGTCGTCGCGCAGCGCGCCGGCCGCGAGCATGCGCTCCACGGCGCCGCGCCACAGGCCGAGTCCGACTTCCGTGAGTCCGCGGGCGAGCGCGATCTCGGCGCGCCCGCCGAGGTCGGGCCGGTAGAAGTCGTCCTCCGGCGGGGTGTTGTCGCTCTCCGCCTGCCGCAGCCAGTACTCGGCCTCGTCGGCGTCGCCGCGCTGCAGACAGGCGAGGACGAGGAGCGACCGGATACCGATGTGGTCGTGCCCGTCGCCGAGCCGCGGCAACACGGCGAGCGACGCCTTGAGATGCTCGTACGCCTCCTCGCCCCGCCCCGTCCGCAGGCACAGCTCGCTCAGCCGCGAGTGCACCATGAGCTGCACGGACGGATTGTCGACCCGCGCCAGTCCGACGACCGTCCGGCGGGCGGAGACCAGCGCGCGCTCGATGTCGTGCTGGAACTCCCAGACGTAGCAGGCCACGCACTCGGCGATACCGGAGAGCAACGGCCCCTCGCCGCCCCCGACTTCGCACAGCCTGCGCAGCACGTCGTAGTCGGGCGGCCGTATCTCGGGGATCGCGCTCAGCACGATCGCGGTGGCGCGCATCAACGAGGTCGGCGGGGCCGGCGGCAGCCGCCGGAGGGTGACGAGCTGGCGTACGGCGCGTGGGCCCGGGCCCATGAACACGGTCACCGTGCCCAACACCGCGGCGGTGCGGGCGACTTCGACGTAGTCGGGCGCGGGGTGGTAGTGCGAGAGCGCCGGGCCGGTGTCCTCGGCGAGGGCCATGAGGCGGGGGTAGTTGGTGCCGGTGGACCACAGGCCGGCGAGGACGGCGGTGACGGCGGCGGTCGCGGGGTTGTCCGTACGGGCCAGGGCGTGCCGCAGGGCCGCCACGAGGTTGTCCTGCTCGACCTTGATCCGCTCCCAGGCGGCCTGCGAGTCCGAACCGAAGAGCACGTCGTGGTACGCGACCCCGAAGTCCCGCGCCCAGACGAGGAATTGGTCTACGGCCGCCTCGTCCTCGCCCGCCTCCGTACGCCGGGCCGCGCTGAACTCCCGTACGGTCTCCAGCATGCGGAACCGCACGCCGGCCGGGGTGTCGGCGACGGTGAGCAGCGACTGGTCGGCCAACTGCTCCAGCAGGAGCAACGCGTCCTCGCCGAGCACCTGTTCGGCCGCCTCGCCGGAGAAGCCGCCGGGGAAGACGGACAGCGTGCGCAGGGCGGCCCTGGCGTCCTCGGCAAGGAGGTTCCAGCTCCACTCCACGACCGCGTGCAGTGTGCGGTGGCGCTCCGGCACGTCCCGTGCCCCGCCGCGCAGCAGCGCGAACCGGTCGCCGAGGCGGCGGGCGATGTCCGGCACCGACAGGACGCGCACCCGCGCCGCCGCCAACTCCACGGCGAGCGGCAGCCCGTCGAGGTGGCGGCACAGCTCGGCCACCGCGTCCGGCGGCAGCTCCACACCGCTCCGGGCGGCCCGGGCCCGCTGCGTGAAGAGCTCGACCGAGACGCCGAGGCCGAGCTCCGGCAGCGCGTAGACCGCCTCCGACGTGAGGCCCAGCGGGGACCGGCTGGTGGCGAGCACCCGTAGGTCCTTGGACGACGAGACCAGGGCCTGTACGAGGTCGGCGGCGCCCCGAATGACCTGCTCGCAGTTGTCGAGGACCAGCAGCGCGGGCCCGGAGCCGAGCACGCCGAGGATGCCGGACACCGGGTCGCCCGAGGCAGGCCCGTTCATGGCACCGGCGCCGAGCGCGGAGGCGACCTCCGCGGCCACGTCCGTGTCCTCGGTGACGCCGGCGAGCGGCACGAAGTACACCACGCGCTGCTCGGCCCGGCGGCTGACGGCGTGCGCGAGCCGGGTCTTGCCGAGGCCGCCGAGGCCCACGACGGTGACGGCGCGCGAGGAGCGGAGCAACCCTTCAACCGACGCGATGTCCTCGTCGCGGCCGAGCAACGGGTTCGGCTCGTGCGGCACACCATGCCGGGCCACCGGCGCCTCGCCGCGCAGCAACTCCTGTTGTACGGCCTTGAGTCCGGCGCCCGGGTCCGTGCCGAGTTCGTCGCGCAGCTCGCGGCGGTACGCCTCGTACCGGGTCAGCGCGGCGGACGGACCCGCGGTCGCCGCCTCGCCGCGCAGCAGCTCACCGAGCACCTCCTCGTCGCGCGGATGCGCCAGGGCGGCGACGGCCAGCGGTCCGGCGGCCTCCGCGTGCCGTCCGAGGCGGGCGAGCGCGAGCGCCTGCGCGCGGACGAGCGTGTCGCGGACGGGGGCGCGCTCGGCGCGCAGCGCGGCCACGGGGTCGTTGGTGTCGCCGCCCTGGTCGGGGGTGCCCTCCCACAGCGCGAGCCCTGCCTCGGCGGCGGCCAGCGCTCCCGTGTGGTCCCCGGCCCTGGCCCGGTCCGCGCAGGCGGCCGCGTGCAGCAGCAGGGCCGAGCTGTCGACCTGGTCCTCGGCGAGGGCGAGCCGGTATCCGGTCGGCGTGCTGACGATGAGGTCCGCGCCCAACTGCGCCCGCGCCCGGGACACGAGAACCTGCAACGCCTTCCCCGGCCGCTCCGGCAACTCGTCCGGCCACAACCCTTCCACCAGCCGCTCGGTGCTGCAGCCGGTGCGCGAGTCGCCCGCGAGCAACGCGAGGAGACCTCGCAGACGGGGCGCGGTGACCTCCTGTCTTCGATAGGCGACACGCGGCAGCAGGGTCAGGTCAATGGTCACCCGTGCAGGTTAACCAAGGCCCCGCCACCGCTTCCCTACTCGGCACCAGGTCGATCACGTGCAAGAGCGTGAAGATCCTTGCCCAGGCGTACGAGCGGGGACAGCGCCATCACCACCGGGGACAGCACCATGCCCCCGGCCGTCACGAGGAGGCCGGTGCGCAGCCCCCACTCCTGCGCGAGGAACCCGCCGACCAGTGAGCCCAGCGGCGCCAGCCCCATGCCGGCGAACGTGATCGTCGCGGCCGCACGCCCCTGCATCCCGTGCGGAGTCACGGCCTGCCGGACGGCCATGACCGTGACGCTCACCAGCTGTCCGGCGGTCCCGAACACGAAGTTGACCGCGAGGAGGACGGAAATCGTCGCCGCGGACGAGCCCTGCAGCGCGGGCACACACAGGAACGCGCCGTCGCCGAGTGCCGCCGCGCCCACGAGCACCGTGCCGTATCCGAACCGGCCCGGCAGCCGGGCGGCCAGTACCGAGCCGAGGAGCGCACCGGGACCGGTCGCCGCGAGCGCCAGGCCTACGGCGGTGCCCGACAGGTGCAGTTCGCGTGGGAGGAAGAGCAGATAGACGGTCATCGTCGCCGCGAAGAAGAACTGGAAGGCGGCCGCGGCGAGACACACGGCCCGCAGCGAGGAGTCGCCGGCGACGAAACGCAGGCCCTCATGGATCCGCCGCCATACGCGAGGGGAACGTTCCGAGCGCTCCGGGACGGACTCGGTACGGCGGATCCGTCGGACCGACAGGAACGACAGCGCGAAGAACAGCGCGCTGGAGGCGACAGCGATCGGTGCCGACAGCAGGGTCACCAGGGCGCCGCCGAGGGCGGGACCACCGATCTGAGCGGCGGACCTGCTGCCCTCCAGCACACTGTTGCCCCGCACCAACTGATCGGACATCACCAGCCGTACGAGAGAGGCTTGGTAGGCCACGTCGAAGAACACGGACAGGACCCCGGCGACGAAGGCCAGCACGAACAGGGCGGGCAGACCAAGCCAGTTGAGCAATCCGGCTACGGCGGCCGCGCCCAGCACCAGGGTTCGGCCGACGTCGGCCACCACCATCACCGTACGCGTCCGCCATCTGTCCACCCAGGCACCGACGAGGAGCGAGAGCAGCAGGATCGGCGCCTGCTCCACCGCACGCAGGACACCCAGCTGTCCGGCACCGATGTCGAGCGTGAGGACGGCGAAGAGCGGTAGGACCACCAGGCTCGTCTGTTCGCCGAGTTGGGAGACTGTCTGCCCCAACCAGAGCCACCGGAAGTCATTGTTCGAAGTGGACGGCACAAGAACCCTTTGAGTTGCCGACAACGAGACCCGCGACCCGGCGCGCGCGAAGGACGCGCCCACGGTTCGAGCGGGGAGGGAAAGGCTCGCTGTGCCGCAGCAACATCAAGGGCGGCACGCGATGACGGGCCGATCACGGCCTACGACGTCAACGCGCGCCCGGACGACCGGGCATCTCTGGGCTCCAACTTCTCGGCGGTCACTGGCGGTTGGGACAGTAGCTCTCGGAGGCCTTGCGCGAAACGCAATTACCGCCCCTTCGGAGCGCCCAGCCCACCTGGCCCCACTCACTCCGCGCTCAGGAACCGCAGTACCGCCAGCACCCGGCGATGGTCGCTGTCGACCGACGGCAGACCGAGTTTCATGAAGATGCTGTTGATGTGCTTGGCCACCGCGCTGTCGCTGACGACCAGTTGTCGGGCGATGCCGGAGTTGGAGCGTCCCTCGGCCATCAGGGCCAGTACCTCACGCTCGCGAGGAGTCAGTCGGTCCAGTGGGTCGCTGGCTCGCCGTAGGAGGAGTTGGGCCACGACCTCGGCGTGTTCTTCACCGTGTGGGCCTACCGCACCCTGCGCGAGACCGCAAAGCACGACGGCGGCCGCATCGACTGGTGGGGCAACATCACCTTCGCGGTGGGCCTCAGCGCCACCCTGATCGCGATCACCTTCGGCCTCCAGCCCTACGGCGGTCACACCATGGGCTGGACCAACCCACTGGTCGACATGCTGATAGCCGGCGGACTGCTTCTCCTGGCGGCGTTCGTCGTCATCGAGAACCGCGTCTCCGCACCGATGATCCAGCTGAGCCTCTTCCGCCAACGGGCCTTCACCTTCGGCAACTTGGCGGGCCTGGCCATCTCGATCGGCCGGGGCGGGATGCAGTTCGTGCTGATCATCTGGCTGCAGGGGATCTGGCTCCCGTTGCACGGCTACGACTACGGCGACACCCCGCTGTGGGCCGGCATCTTCATGCTGCCGCTGACCGCGGGCTTCCTCGCCGCGGGTCCGGTGTCCGGGTATCTGTCGGACCGGCTCGGTTCCCGGGGGCTGGCCACCGGCGGCGCGGTGTTGTTCGGCGCCAGCTTCCTGGGTCTGATGTGCCTGCCGATCGACTTCAGTTACTGGATCTTCGCGGTGCTGATCGCGCTCAACGGGATAGCCAGCGGGATGTTCGCCTCCCCCAACTCCTCCTCGATCATGGGCAGTGTGCCCGCCCGGTTGCGCGGTGTCGCGTCCGGCATGCGTGCCACCTTCCAGAACTCCGGTACCGCCGTCTCCATCGGCGTGTTCTTCTCCCTCATGATCGCCGGACTGGCCGGCAGCCTCCCGCACACCCTCACCGCGGGACTGCAACAGCAGGGCGTACCGGCCCACTTGGCCGCTCAGGTCGGCGGGCTGCCCCCGGTCTCGTCCCTGTTCGCCGCGCAGTTGGGCGTGAACCCGATCCAGCACCTGCTCCAGCCCAGCGGCGTCCTGACCCATCTGACGGCAACGCAGCAACACACCCTGACCGGCAGCGAGTTCTTCCCGACCCTGATATCCGGACCCTTCCACTCCGGCCTGGTCATCGTGTTCGCCTTCGGCGCCACCCTCGCCTTCCTCGCCGCGATCGCCTCCCTGCTGCGCGGCGCCAGCACCGGCCCCACGGCCAAGACCCCCGGACCGCGTGAGCCCGCCACGGGCGACGCCCTCGCACGACCGGACAGGTAGGCCGTCGGCTGAGCGGCCCCCTTATTTTCCCCGCCTTCTTTCCCCGCGCCCGGCAACCGGCCGGCATCCACAGGAGAAGCAACTCCCATGCCACTGACAACAATCGACCCCGCGTCCGCGCTCGTCGTGGTCGACCTGCAGAAGGGCATTGTCCCGGCCCTCACCGACGCCCCGGTCACCGCCGCAGTCAAGCAGGCAACCCACCTCGCCACCGAGTTCCGGCGACACGGACTCCCGGTGATCCTGGTCAACGTCACCGGCCGCGCTCCGGGACGTACCGACACCGGACGTTCCGCGAACAGCCCCATGCTGGGGCGCATTGACACCGGCCAGTCCGCCAACACCGCCACGCCGCCCGCCGGTTGGGCCGACCTCATCGACGAACTCGACGTACAGCCGACCGACCACCTGATCACCAAGCGGCGGCGCAGCGCGTTCCACGACACCGGACTCGACACGCTCCTGCGGGACTTGAGCGTCACACAGGTCGTGCTCTCGGGCATCGCGACCAGCTCGGGCGTCGAATCGACGGCACGCTCGGCCTCCGACCACGGCTATCACGTCGTCCTGGCCACCGACGCCATGGGCGATCCCGACCCCGAGGCCCATCGCCACAGCGTCGAGCGCGTCTTCCCCAAGCTGGGCGAGACCGCGACCACCGCCGAGGTCATCGACATGGTGGGGGCGACGCGATGACCCTGCTCGGTCGACTCCTGAAGAACCGCAGGGCGGGCGAGACGCACACGGCGTGGAACCTGCCCAACCTGCGAGGCCCCGAGCTGCTGACCCTCACCAGCCAGGACTTCGGCGACGGCGACACCATGCCGCTGAAGCACTGCGCGAAGCAGATCGGCGGCGACGACCTGTCCCCTCAGCTGGCCTGGTCCCCACTCCCACCCGGCACCGCCCAACTCCTTCTGGTCGTAGAGGACATCGACGTCCCCATGGCCAAGCCCGCCGTGCACTGTCTCGCCCTGATCGACCCGGCGGCCGGACACCTGGAGCCCGGCGCCCTGGCCGCGCGGCAGCCGGGACCCGGGGTGCGCATCCTCCGCTCGACCATCGGACGGGGCTACCACGGTCCCGCGCCCGTCAAAGGCCACGGGCCACACCGCTACGTCTTCGAGCTGTTCGCCCTCTCAACCCCCGTGGACAGCACCCCGGGCCCCACACCGGTGGACCGGGCACGTCCCCGCGCCTTCCTGCCCACGGTCACCGCAACCGTCCTCGGCCGTGGCCGACTGACCGGCGTCTACGAACGCTGACCTGTCCAACCGGACCTACCGGCTCTGCTGACCCTCGCGGCAGGAGGTGTCGAGCGGGACTCCGTTGTCCTCCAGCACTTCGGCGATGCTCTTGTCGGCGGGCACGGTGTAGACC
>NZ_JBHXME010000100.1:30500-39695 GCF_042721125.1 Streptomyces sp. NPDC058469 | reverse complement strand
GACGTGGAATCTCCCGGCCCCCCGGACGCGCTACCGGCCGCTGCGGCCGACCCCGCCAGCAACGCGGCGAACCGGTCCCGCCCGACCGGACCGTGGGCGGCGGCCCAGGCGCGCAGCCCGAAACCCGCCGCCGCGCGGAGCAGTGCCGCCGGTTCCTCCAGGGACGCCTCCCCACCGGTGTGGAGGACCAGGCCGTGGCCCGCGACCGCGCGGATCAGCTCGCCGGTGGAGCCCTTGGCGGCACCGGCCCGCTCCCAGTCCGCCGCCGAACCGTCCTCCTTCGGCACCGAGTTGATCAGCTTGGCGAGTCCGTCGGCGAGGCTCTCCTCGGCGAGCGCGTACCGCTCCAGGCCGATCAGCACCCGGACCGGACGCTCCTCGACCTCCGTGTCCTCGTCGGACGACTCGTCCGTACGCTGCACCGGGACCGCGGGCTCGTCCAACGCGTCCTGGAAGACCAGCACTTCGCCCTCCGCGATGGCGCCCTGCGCCGCCGCGTCCGGGTCGGGCACCCCTTGCTTGGCCAGCGCGGCCGTCAACGCCGACGCCTCCAGGGCCGTATGACCGGCCAGCGCCGCCTGCTCCAGCAGCCAGCCGATGACCGCACGGCCCCGCCGCTCGTCGTCCGGCGCGCACTCGGCGCCGAGCAGCGCCCGCGCGAACCCGTCGGCCTGCTCGGGCCGTACACCCGGGACACGCAGCAACTGCCAGGGATCCTCGCGGAGTTGGTCGTCCCCGCCCTCGCCGAGCGCCGCCGCGGCCTGTGCCGCGAGCGTCTCGGGCGCGCCGCCCTCGGCCAGCACACGCCGTACGGACTCGACGGTCTCGGTCGCGGGGGCGCCGGGCTCGGTCGGCACAGGCTGGGGCCGCGGCGCGGCTTCGGGGGCGGCGGCGCGGCGCGGGGCGGGTTGCGGCTTGGCGAAGGGGGTGGCCGCGGGCTTCTCGCCGCTCTCCACGGCCCGTACGGCCGCGAGCAGATCGGCGGCCGTCCCGCTGAGCTTGGTCCCGGCCACGATGGGCCCGGCCTTCTCCGCCTTCCGCCGCTCGATCCGCTCCCGCTCCAGCCGCTGGGCCACCAACTCGGCGGCGGCCTCGGACAATTCGGCGGCGGCGACCTCGGCCGTGGCCTCACCGGTGCCCTCGGCGTTCTCCGCGGCCGTGCCCTCGGCACCTTCCGCGGTGTCCGCGGTGCTCTCCGCGGCCGCGTCCTCACCTGTGCCTTCGGCGCCCTCCACGGCGTCCGTGCCCGTGTCCTCGGACGGCGAGGTCTCCGTGGTCTCCGGGTCCGTGCTCACAGCGTGCTCCAGTCGTGATCGGGATAGCGGTGCAGAGGCGCCGACACATCGTCGAGCGCTCGGCAGATCTCGTCAGGAAGACTAAGCGCCTCCACTGACAATGCGGCCGTGAGCTGCTGCGCGTTGCGCGCGCCGACGATCGGGGCGGCCACCCCGGGCCGGTCGCGGACCCAGGCGAGGGCCACCTGGAGGGGTGTCACGGCGAGCCCGTCCGCGGCGATGGTCACCGCGTCCACGATGCGGGTCGCCGTGTCGTCGAGGTACGGCGCGACGAACGGCGCCATGTGCTCCGAGGCGCCGCGCGAGTCCGCCGGGGTCGCGTGCCGGTACTTGCCGGTGAGGACCCCGCGCCCGAGTGGCGAGGAGGGCAGCAGCCCGATGCCCAGGTCGAGCGCGGCCGGCAGCACCTCGCGCTCCACACCCCGCTGCAGCAGCGAGTACTCCAGCTGCGTGCTCGCCAGCCGCGTCCGCGTGCCCGGCGCCGCCAGCTGCCAGGTCGCCGCCTTGGCCAGCTGCCAGCCGCAGTAGTTGGAGACACCCGCATAGCGCGCCCGCCCACTGCTGACCGCCAGGTCGAGGGCCTGGAGGGTCTCCTCCAGCGGGGTGTACGGGTCGAAGCCGTGGATGTGCCACAGGTCGACGTAGTCCGTGCCGAGGCGGGCCAGCGAGGCGTCCAGCGCGGCGAGCAGATGGCCGCGCGAGCCGTCGAAGCGGCGGTCGGGGTCGGGTACGCTCCCCGCCTTCGTCGAGATGACCAGGTCCCGGCGCGGCACGAGCCCCTCTATGAGCTGTCCGAGCAGATACTCGGCCTCCCCGTCGCCGTACACGTCCGCCGTGTCGACGAGGGTGCCGCCGGCCTCCCAGAACGCCTTCAAGAGGTCCGCGGCGTCATGCTCGTCGGTGTCGCGCCCCCACGTGAGGGTGCCGAGTCCGATCCGGGACACACGAAGGCCGGTACGGCCGAGATGCCTCTGCTCCATGAACGCCGAGATTACTGGCCTGAACCTGCGGTGTGGTGGCCTGTGGATAACCGATTTCCACGATGATCCACAGTCGGTCCCACGGCACGCTCCGTGATCACTCACCGGCACCCGTCCTGTCCGCCCGGACGACCTCGCGCTAGGGTCGGCACAACAGCGACGTTACTGATGGGTAAGGGGTCTGCCATGCAGCTCGGGATCAACCTCGGCTACTGGGGTGCCGGAATGGACGGCGACAATCTGGCCGTGGCCCAGGAGGCCGACCGGCTCGGCTACTCGGTGTGCTGGGCCGCCGAGGCCTACGGCTCCGACGCCGCCACCGTGCTCACCTGGGTCGCCGCGCAGACCGAGCGCATCGACGTCGGCTCGGCCATCTTCCAGATCCCGGCCCGTCAGCCCGCGATGACCGCGATGACCGCCGCGACCCTCGACTCGCTCTCCGGCGGCCGCTTCCGCCTCGGCCTCGGCGTCTCGGGCCCGCAGGTCTCCGAGGGCTGGTACGGCGTCAAGTTCGACAAGCCGCTGGCACGCACGCGTGAGTACGTCGAGATCGTCCGGAAGGCGATGACACGAGAGCGGCTGTCGTACGACGGCGAGCACTGGACGCTGCCGCTGCCCGGCGGCCCGGGCAAGCCCCTGAAGCTGACCGTGCACCCGGAGCGTGAGCACATCCCGCTGTACATCGCGGCGATCGGTCCGAAGAACCTGGAGCAGACCGGCGAGATCGCCGACGGCGCGCTGCTCATCTTCCCCTCCGCCGAGCACCTGGAGGACACCGCCGTCCGGCATCTGCGGGCCGGGCGCGAGAAGGCCGGCAAGACCCTCGAAGGCTTCGACATCGTCCCGACGGTCCCGCTCGCCCTCGGCGAGGACAAGGACGTGGCGACGCTCGCCGACACCTTCCGGCCGTACACCGCGCTGTACGTCGGCGGCATGGGCAGCCGGCAGCAGAACTTCTACAACAAGCAGGCCCGGCGCATGGGGTTCGAGGCGGCGGCCGCCGAGATCCAGGACAAGTACCTGGCCGGCGACAAGGAGGGCGCCGCGGCGGCCATCCCGCACGACCTGATCGACAAGACGACGCTGCTGGGTTCCGTGGACCGCATCGCGGACCGGATGAAGGAGTACGCGGCGGCCGGTGTCACCACCCTGACGCTCGCCCCGGCGGGCTGGACCCTGGAGGAGCGGATCGCCGCGCTCCGCGCCGGAACCGAAGCACTGGAGCGCGCGGGTCTCGCGTGACGAGGCTCTGTCGTACGGAAGTTTTCTACGGCCGTGGTGGGGGCTCGGGGGGTCTTCCCCGCCACGGCCGTCACGGGGAACAACGCGCGGCGGCCCGTGCGGTTACGCCCCCGACGGGACATCCGTAGTCCTCCTTTTGGCGGAGTTGTCCGACACTGCTGTTGCAGCACCTCTGACGCCGCATTTGACTCGTTCTTTGCGGAATGTGGCGGAATCCTGCACGGAGGTGCCTTCAGATGCTCTCGGCCAAGAGCCTGTTCCAGGAGATCCTCGACAACGACGAGTCGTTCCGGCTGTTCTGCTCCATCGCGGCCGGCGGCGAGTCCCAGGGCGGCTGGGAGAACGGGCGCATCGCCGTGCTCGTCCCGCCTGCCGAACGCGACCTCGCCCCCAAGATCAGCCGGCACGGCGCCGACGAGGACAAACACGGGCGCATTTTCAACGCCCTCCTGAAGAAGCGTGGCCTCGAACCCGTCCAGGTGCCCGCTGACACCGACTACACGATGCTCCTGGAGCGGCACGGCATCGGTCTCGCGCACGAGAAGCTCAAGGGCGAGTCGGCACTGACCGTCCAGGACGTCGTCACCTACCTCGCGCACAGCCGAGTCACCGAACAGCGCGCCTCCGAGCAGATGGACCTGCTGCGCAAGCACTTCGCCGACCACTCCGACCTCGGCCGTGCCGTACGGATGATCTCGAACGACGAGGACAACCATCTCGCCTACTGCCACGAGGAGTTGCTGCGCTTCGCGGCCGCCGGACACGGCCGCGCCATCCAGCGGACGCTGCGGGAGTGCGCGCTCGCGGAGATCCGGATCTACCGGGACGTCAGCCTCGCGGTGATGGCCCACATGGGACGCGTCCTCGGCTGGCCGCGGGCCAAGTCGGCCGCGCTCGCCGCGGGCATCCACACCGTGTACGCGTACGAACGGCTCGGCGGCTGGCGACGGATGGTGTCCCTGCGGATGCCAGAACGACGCGACGCGCTCGGCGGACCGGCCACCGCCGCCCCCGAGTTCGCGTAAGCCCTACAGCCAGCCGCGCCGCTTGAACGTCCGGTACAGCAGCACCTCCAGGGCGGCCATCAGCAGGATCACCGCCGGGTACCCCCACAGCCAGTGCAGCTCGGGCATGTGGTCGAAGTTCATGCCGTAGACGCCCGCGATCATCGTGGGCACCGCGGCCATGGCGGCCCAGCCGGAGATCTTCCGCATGTCGTCGTTCTGCCGGACGCTGGTCTGCGCGAGGTGCGCCGACAGGACGTCCGAGACCAGCCGGTCCAGGCCTTCCACGGACTCGTTGACCTTCATCAGGTGGTCGTTCACGTCCCGGAAGAACGGCCGTGCCTTGTCGTGCACGAACGGCACCCGGTCGCCGGCGAGACCGGCGCCCGCGAGCCGGCCCAGCGGCTGCGCCAGCGGCCCGGTGGCCCGGCGGAACTCCAGGATCTGCCGCTTGAAGGCGTAGATGCGCGACGCCGTGGTCCGCGAGCCGCCGCCGCTCGGTGAGAACACCGCCGCCTCCAGCTCCTCCAGGTCGGTCTGCAACTCGCCCGCCACGTCCACGTAGTGGTCGACCACCGCGTCCGCGATCGAGTACAGCACCGCCGTGGGCCCGTGCCGCAGCATCTCCGGCTCCTCCTCCAGCCGGTGCCGTACGGCCGCCAGCGGGGCCTCCTCGCCGTGCCGGACGGTCACCACGAAGGAGTCGCCCACGAAGACCATGACCTCGCCGGAGGTGACCACATCGCTGTCGGCCTCGTACCCCACCGGCTTGAGGACCACGAACAGCGAGTCGTCGTAGACCTCCAGCTTGGGCCGCTGATGCGCGGTCAGGGCGTCCTCGACGGCCAGCGGGTGCAGCCCGAACTCCTGGGTGACGCGGTCGAACTCCTTCTCCGTGGGCTCGTAGAGGCCGATCCAGACAAAGGCGTCGCCCACACGACGGCAGTGGTCCAGGCCGTCGGAGAAGTCGCCGGGCCCCTCCGTCCGGCGTCCGTCACGGTAGATGGCGTAGTCGACGATCACGGTGCGTATTCTCCCGCCGTCCGGCCCAAGCCGCACCCGGGCGTGCGCCTACCCTTGGCCGCATGCCCACGTTGATCCTTGTCCGGCACGGACGTTCGACCGCCAACACCGGGGGAGTGCTCGCCGGCTGGACGCCCGGTGTCGCCCTCGACGAGCGCGGCAACGCCCAGGCCGCCGCGCTCCCCGGACGGCTCGCCGCGCTGCCGATCGCCGAGGTCGTCACCAGCCCGCTGCAACGCTGCCAGGAGACCCTCCAGCCCCTCCTCGACGCCCGCCCCGACCTGAGCACGCACACCGACGAGCGGATCGGGGAGTGCCACTACGGCGACTGGTCCGGCCGCAAGCTCGCCGAGCTCATGGACGAGCCCCTGATGGAGGTCGTCCAGACGCATCCCTCGGCGGCGGCGTTCCCCGGCGGCGAGTCGATGCGGGCGATGCAGACCCGCGCGGCCGAGGCCGTACGCGAGTGGAACGCGCGCGTGGAGCGCGATCACGGCGCCGACGCGGTCTACCTCATGTGCTCGCACGGCGACATCATCAAGTCCCTTGTCGCGGACGCACTCGGACTTCATCTGGACCTCTTTCAACGGATCTCCGTAGAACCGTGTTCCATCACCGCGATCCGTTACACCCGTCTCAGGCCCTATCTCGTACGGCTCGGGGACACCGGTGATCTCGCGTCCCTGGCGCCGCGCGAGGAGCCCTCGGGCGACGACGCCACGGTCGGGGGCGGCGCGGGCGCACCGTGATCGTCGGCCGCAGTAGGGTGAAGCGGTCGCAGTAGCGCCGCACTTGTCAGCAGTCGATTCCAATGGAGACAGGACGTGTCCCGTCAGGTGTTCCTCTACGACCCGCCGGACCGCTTCGTAGCCGGCACGGTCGGACTGCCCGGGCGCCGTACGTTCTTCCTTCAGGCCGCCTCCGGTCCTCGGGTGACCAGCGTGGCCCTGGAGAAGACGCAGGTCGCCGCGCTCGCCGAGCGCATGGAAGAGCTTCTGGACGAGGTCGTACGGCGCAGTGGCGGCAGCGCGGCCGTCCCGGCCGTCACCCCCACCGAGATCTCCGACACCCGTCCGCTGGAGGCCCCCGTCGAGGAGGAGTTCCGCGTCGGCACCATGGCGCTCGCCTGGGACGGTGAGGAGCAGCGCATGATCGTCGAGGCGCAGGCCCTCGTCGAGCTCGACGCCGACACCGACGAGGACCTCGCAGAGGCCGAGGAGCGACTGCTCCAGGACGAGGAGAACGGACCCCCGATGCTGCGGGTCCGGCTCACCGGAGCCCAGGCCCGCGCCTTCGCCAAGCGGGCCCTGGACGTCGTCAACGCCGGCCGTCCGCCCTGCCCGCTGTGCAGCCTCCCGCTCGACCCGGAAGGACACGTATGTCCGCGCCAGAACGGATACCGCCGCGGAGCGTGACCACGGCCGAGCTGCTCGCCAAGGGTGAGCTGAAGGTACGCGGACGCATCCGCGAGGCCTCGAACGCGGTGCTGTTCTGCTCCGTGACGTACGAGGGCCGCGAGGTGTCCTGCGTCTACAAGCCCGTCGCCGGGGAGCGGCCCCTGTGGGACTTCCCGGACGGCAATCTCGCCCAGCGCGAGGTCGCCGCCTACGAGGTCTCCGAGGCGACCGGTTGGGGCCTCGTGCCGACCACCGTGCTGCGCGACGGGCCGTACGGCGAGGGCATGTGCCAGCTGTGGATCGAGACGGCGGCCGAGTCCGAACTGCTCGCCCTGGTCGACGCCGAGGAGCCCGACGCGGGCTGGAAGGCCATCGGCTTCGCCGAGGTCGGCGAGGGGAAGACCGCCCTCCTGGTGCACGCCGACGACGAGCGGCTGCGGCGGCTATCCGTCCTCGACGCCGTCATCAACAACGCGGACCGCAAGGGCGGTCATCTGCTGCCCGCCGACGAGGGACGCCTTTACGGCATCGACCACGGTGTCACCTTCAACGCCGAGAACAAGCTGCGCACCCTCCTGTGGGGCTGGGCGGGCGAGCCGCTCACTCCGGAGGCGGTCGAGGTCCTCCAGGGGCTCAGGGAGGCGCTGAGGGACGGTGGCGGGCTCGCCGCGAAGCTCGCCGAGCTGATCACCGCCGTGGAATTCGATGCCACGCGCGCGCGTGTCGACGCGTTGCTCGCGGACGGGAAGCATCCCGAGCCGAGCGGGGAGTGGCCGGCCATTCCGTGGCCGCCGGTGTAGCGGCACGAGGGACGGGGGCAGTGCAAGAGCGCCTTACCGGCCATACGGCCTGGTCCGGTTCGTATACGGAACATCCGTCCGGTTAGGCTCATGACATGTATGCCTGGCCCGCTTCTGAGGTCCCCGCCCTGCCTGGCAAGGGCCGCGACCTACGGATCCACGACACCGCGACCGGCGGTCTGGTCACCCCGGACACCGGTCCCGTCGCCCGTATCTACGTATGCGGCATCACGCCGTACGACGCCACCCACATGGGGCACGCGGCGACCTACAACGCGTTCGACCTCGTGCAGCGCGTGTGGCTCGACACCAAGCGGCAGGTTCACTACGTCCAGAACGTGACCGACGTCGACGACCCGCTCCTGGAGCGCGCCGAACGCGACAACATCGACTGGGTGGCCCTCGCCGAGAAGGAGACCGCGCTCTTCCGCGAGGACATGACCGCGCTGCGCATGCTGCCCCCGAAGCAGTACATCGGCGCGGTCGAGGCGATACCCGGCATCGTGCCGCTCGTCGAACGCCTCAGGGACGCCGGTGCCGCCTACGAACTCGAGGGCGACACCTACTTCTCCGTCGGGTCCGACCCCAACTTCGGCAGGGTCTCGAACCTCGACGCCGCCGCGATGCGACTGCTGTCCGCCGAGCGCGGCGGCGACCCGGACCGCCCGGGCAAGAAGAACCCGCTCGACCCGATGCTCTGGATGGCCGCCCGCGAGGGCGAACCGAGCTGGGACGGCGGCTCGTTGGGCCGCGGCCGTCCCGGCTGGCACATCGAGTGCGTGGCCATCGCCCTGGACCACCTCGGCATGGGCTTCGATGTCCAGGGCGGCGGCTCCGACCTCGCCTTCCCGCACCACGAGATGGGCGCCTCGCACGCCCAGGTGCTGACCGGCGAGTTCCCCATGGCCAAGGCGTACGTCCACGCCGGCATGGTCGGCCTCGACGGCGAGAAGATGTCGAAGTCCAAGGGCAACCTCGTCTTCGTCTCCGCTCTGCGCCGCGAGGGCGTCGACCCGGCCGCCATCCGGCTCGCCCTGCTCGCCCACCACTACCGCTCCGACTGGGAGTGGACCGACCAGGTGCTCGCGGACGCGGTCGCCCGGCTCGGGCGCTGGCGTGCCGCTGTCTCCCGGCCCGACGGTCCCTCCGCCGTGACCCTCGTCGAGGAGATGCGCGAAGCCCTCGCGAACGACCTGGACGCCCCGGCCGCGCTCGCCGCGGTCGACCGCTGGGCGGCTCTCCAGCGAGACCGGGGCGGCAGCGACGAGGGCGCCCCCGGCATCGTGTCCCGTGCCGTGGACGCCCTGTTGGGCGTGGCCCTGTAGCGGTCGCCGAACACGGAGAAGGCGGGGGGGGGGACGCGGCCCCCCCTCATTAAACTATGAATATCAACAAACCCCGGAGAAACCACGGGCGAGTACGAGGCCCCCGCCGAGGTCGCCCGAAACGGGCCC
>NZ_JBHXME010000100.1:0-30490 GCF_042721125.1 Streptomyces sp. NPDC058469 | reverse complement strand
ATCTTTCACGTTTCACTTCCAGCACTGGCGTCACACTCCTCGGAGGAGTCCTCGCCCTCGGAGTCGGACCCGAGATCGGGCCCGGCCTCGGGCTCCGCATCCGTCTCCGGTTTCGCGGGTCTCTGCGGCTTCGTCCGGCCGCCCCCGGGGTTGTCCCGGAGATACGACGCGCTGTCGCTGCCGTCCGCCGTCGCGTGACCACCCGGCGGCGGGCTGCCACCGCCGTCCCGCCTGCGCAGATAGCGCTCGAACTCGCGCGCGATCGCCTCGCCCGACGCCTCCGGCAGCTCCGCGGTGTCGCGGGCCTCCTCCAGCGTCTGGACGTACTCGGCGACCTCGCTGTCCTCGGCGGCCAGCTGGTCCACGCCGACCTGCCAGGCGCGCGCGTCCTCGGGCAGCTCGCCCAGGGGGATGCGTACGTCGATCAGGTCCTCCAGGCGGTTGAGCAGCGCCAGGGTGGCCTTCGGGTTGGGCGGCTGCGACACGTAGTGCGGCACCGCGGCCCACAGCGACACGGCCGGTACGCCCGCGTGCGTGCACGCCTCCTGGAGGATGCCGACGATCCCGGTGGGACCCTCGTACTTGGTCTCCTCCAGGTCCATCCGCTGCGCCAGGTCCGAGTCCGACGTGGTCCCGCTGATCGGCACCGGACGCGTGTGCGGGGTGTCACCGAGCAGCGCGCCCAGGATCACCACCAGCTCCACGCCCAACTCGTGCGCGAAGCCCAGCAGTTCGTTGCAGAACGAGCGCCAGCGCATCGACGGTTCGATACCTCGGACGAGTACGAGATCGCGCGGCTTGTCGCCGCCGACCCGGACCACCGAGAGACGGGTCGTCGGCCACGTGATCTTCCGCACCCCGGCGTCCATCCACACCGTGGGCCGGTTCACCTGGAAGTCGTAGTAGTCCTCGGCGTCCAGCGCCGCGAACACCTCGCCCTTCCACTCCTTGTCCAAGTGCGCGACCGCGGTGGAGGCGGCGTCGCCGGCGTCGTTCCAGCCCTCGAACGCGGCCACCATCACTGGGTCGATCAGCTCGGGAACCCCCTCCAGCTCGATCACCCAGCGCCTCCTTCCGATCTGCCCTCGCGTACGTCCCAACCTTACGGCGTCCGACGGGGGCGCCCGCAGCCCCCTTGCACGGGGGAGTGAACCCATGCCTGCCCCGTCCGGGACGGTCGGACACACAAGATCGCCATCCTGTGCAGACCCGTCCCGGCCGGTCACTCCTCCGATGGATCAGCGGGTCGCCCCACTCGATCACAGGGTCGAACGCAGCCACTGCTCCACGCTCGCGATGTGCACCGTCGCCCACGACCGCGCCGCCTCCGCGTCCCGGTCGCGCAGCGCGCCCAGGATCGCCCGGTGCTCGTGCAGGGTGCGGCTGACCGCGTCCTCCTGGGTCAGACCGCGCCAGATCCTCGCCCGCGTGGTGGGCCCGGACAGACCGTCGAGGAGCGAGCAGAGCACCGAGTTGCCGGAGCTCTGCACGATGCCCCGGTGGAACTCCAGGTCGCAGGCGACCAGTTCCTCCACCGAGGGGGCACCGCCCAGCGCGTCCAACTGGGCGGACAGCGCGTCCAGTTGCTGTTCGCTGATCCGCAGTGCCGCCATCCCCGTGGCCGCCGGCTCCAGAATCCGCCGTACGGCCAGGAATTCGAGGACCGTGTCGTCGCGGTGGAAGTCGACGACGAAACTCAGCGCCTCCAGGAGGAGTTGAGGATCGAGACTCGTGACATACGTGCCGTCGCCCTGCCGTACGTCCAGGATGCGGATCAGCGACAGGGCGCGCACCGCCTCCCGCAGGGAGTTGCGGGACAGGCCGAGTTCGGCGGCGAGTTCGCTCTCCTTGGGCAGCCGGTCCCCGGGACGCAGTGCGCCGGAGACGATCATTCCCTTGATTTTCTCGATCGCCTCATCGGTGACTGCCATGGCCGGCCTCCCTGTTGCTCAGACGTCCGATGTATCAGGTGCATTATGGGGGTTCAGTGGGCTGAACGGGAGGGAAATCCACAGCTCAGGCAAGTGCTTCGAGCTCCGCGAGCACGGCTTCCTCGTCCAGCGTGCCGAGTGTCCGGTTCCGCATCAGCACCCGGCCGTCCACGACCGTGTCCCGTACGTCCGCCGAGTGCGCGGCGTACGCGAGCGTCGACCACGGGTCGTGCAGCGGCCGCAGATGCGGTGCGTTCAGGTCGAGCACGATCAGGTCGGCCCGCTTCCCGGTCTCAAGTGAGCCCAGGTGATCACCCAGGCCCAGCGCCCGCGCACCCTCGATCGTCGCCATCCGTACGGCCTGTTCGGCGCCGACCGCTGTGGGGTCGCCGCCCGCCTTGTGCACCAGCGCCGCCTGCCGTACGGCGCCCAGCACGTCCAGCGTGTTGGAGCTGACGGCGCCGTCCGTGCCCAGCCCGACGGTCACACCCGCGCTCAACAGCCTTGGCACCGGCGCGATTCCGCAGCCCAACTTCAGGTTGGACACGGGACAGTGGGCGACCGACGTTCCCGTGCGGGCCAGTGCCGCGATCTCCGGGCCGGTCAGGTCCACGGCGTGCGCGAGCAGCAGATCGGGACCGAGCAGCCCGAGCGAATCGAGCAACTCCACCGGCCGTTTGCCGTACTTGACCTCGACGGTGGCGACCTCGGTCGGGTTCTCCGCCGCGTGGATGTGCAGCAGCGCGCCGAACTCCCGTGCCAGGGCGGCGATGTGGACGAGCTGGTCGGGGGCGAGGGTGTAGGTCGAGTGCGCGAACAGGACCGGGCGCAGGCCGGGGCGTGCCTCACCCCGGGCCGCCAAGTCCCGGCGCGCCCAGTCCAGTCGGTCCTCGTACGCGATGCCGTCCGGCGGCTCCGGTACGTCCATGAAGGTGGGCCCGGTGTGCAGTCGCCAGCCCGTCTCGCGGGCCGCCTGTTCGGCCGCCTCGTGGAACCAGTACATGTCGAGCGCCGACGTCACCCCGGCCCGCACGCTCTCGGCCACCGCGAGCCGCACCGCCGCCGCCACGTTCTTCGGCGTCAGCAGCTCCGCCTCCCACTTCAACACCCGCTCCAGGAAGCCCTGGAGAGTGACGTCGTCGGCGCGACCGCGCAGCAGCGTCATCGCGAGATGGGTGTGCGTGTTGATGAGTCCGGGCAGCACGAGACAGCCCGAGGCGTCAATGGACTCCGTTGCCGTGAACCGAGTTGTCAGCTCCTCTTCCGGTCCTACGGCGACGATCTCGCCCTCGTGGACGGCAACTGCCCCGTCCCGTACGACCGTTCCGGCCTCGTCGACGGTGAGGACGTCGCCGCCGTGCACCAACAGGTCGATGCTCACGCCGTCAACTCCTCGGCCTCCGCGAGCAGTCGGAGCGCCTCCAGCGAGACGATCGCCCCGCGCTCGACACCGGCCGCGACGACGTCCCGGTGCGGGTCGTACCCGCCGGTGGTCTCCGCGTCGACGAGTTCATCGGCGTTGGCGCCGTCGATGACCAGCACCCCGCCCGCGACAAGACCGCGCAGCGAGGCCGTCACCAGCAGCGCCGACAGCTCCATCTCGATCGCCGCGAGCCCGGCGCCGTCGTAGGAGAAGAGGGGGAGGAGGCCGGGCTGGAAGGCCGCCCGGGTCCAGACGATGCCGCGGTGGTGCGGGGCGTCGGCCTCGCGGGCCGCGCGCTGGAGGGCGAGGACCGCCTCGGGGGCGGCGACCGCCGGGTACTCCGGCGGGAGCAGCTGCTGGGTGACGCCGTCGTCGCGTACGGCCGCCTCGGCGATCACGAGGTCGCCGTCGCCGACGCCGGGCTTCATCGCGCCCGCCGTGCCGAAGCGCAGGAAGGTGCGGACCCCCGCGTCCGCCAGTTCCTGGAACAGCAGGATCGCACCGGGTCCGCCCACCCCGTGCGAGGCGACGGTGACCGGCAGACCCTTCCAACTCCCGCTGAACACACGGTATTCGCGGTGGTACGACACCTCCTCGGCACCGTCGAGCAGCGCGGCGACGGCGGCGGCGCGCGCCGGGTCGCCGACGACGACCGCGTGCTCCGGAAGCCCGGTGCGCGGTATGCGGGTGATGGGCAGCAGGTCCTGCGTCATGTGGTGGCTCCGGAAGGGGAGTTGACGGTACGGCGACGGCGGCGGGCCGTCGAGAGGAAGAGGGCGACGAGGGTCACGACGTACGGCGCGGCGTCGGTGGCCTGTTGGGGCAGGCCGACGCCCTGGAGGCGGAAGCCGGCGGCCTCGGCGAGACCGAAGAGCAGCGCGGCGAGCAGCACGCCGACGGGTGCCGCGCGGCCGAGCATGACCGCGACGACGGCGATCCAGCCCCGGCCCGCCGTCATGTTCTCGGAGAACAACGTGACGTTCCCGAGCGCGAGTTGGGCCCCCGCGAGCCCGCACAGGACACCGGAGACCAGCACGGCCGCGTACTTGTACTTCGCCGGACTCACCCCGAGCGTGGCCGCCGCGTCCGGTGCCTCGCCGACCCCGCGCAGCCGCAGCCCCCACACATGCCGGGACAGCATCAGCGCGGCCACCGCGACCGCGACGAACGCCAGATACGCGAGCGGGGTGAAGCCACCGACCAACGGCAGCCCGGCGAGTGACGGATCGTCGAAAGTGCCCTGCACACCGAAGACCGTACGCAGCAGGAAACTGGTCAGGCCAACTGCCAGGAGATTCATGGCGATTCCGAGAACGACCGCGTCCCCGCGCAGAGTTACCGCGCCGACGGCCAGGATCAGTGAGTACGCGGCCGCCGCGAGGGCCGCGGCGAGCACACCGAGCCACGCGCTCCCGGTGAACCAACTCGTGGCCACGGAAGTGAAGCAGCCCATCAACATCATGCCTTCGAGGCCGATGTTGAAGACCCCCGCCCGCTCGCACAGGGCACCGCCGAGCGCGGCCAGCAGGATCGGGGTCAGCGCGCGCAGCGCCGACATCAGCAGATCGGAGTCGAAGAACATCAGACGGCCCCGCTTTCCTGAGAGGTTTCCTGAGAGCTTTCGTGCGGGTTTTCCTGAGCACGCTTCCTGAACCACCCGCTGGGGAAGCGCAGTCGGGCCGCCAGGAACACGATCACGATGGCCTGCAGCACCTGCGTCAGTTCGCGCGGGACTTCCGTCGTCCGCTCCATCGCCAGGCCGCCGACCGCGAGGACGGCGAAGAAGAAGGAGGCGACGACCGTACCGAGCGGCGCCGCTGCGGCGAGCAGAGCCGCCGTGAGTCCCGTCCAGGTGTAGCCGGGTGCGGTCAGCGAGCCGTCCACGAAGCGGTACGGGAAGCTCAACACCCCGATGGCGCCCACGAGTCCGGCCAGCGCGCCCGAGACGGACATCAACTTGAGGGTCAGGCCCCGGCGTTCGATGCCCGCGTAGGCGGCGAAGCGGGAGTTGAGACCGGTCATCCGGATCTCGTAGCCGAACGCCGTGCGCTTGTCGGTGAACCAGTACCCGGCCGCCGCGAGGACGACGAGGAGCAGCCCCACCGTCACCGTCGAGTCGCCGAAGGCGGGCAGTGCCACGCCGTCGGGCATCGCCCGGGTCTGGGGGAGGCTGGAGCCGGGTTCCTTCAGCGGGTAGCGCGCCAGGTAGGAGGCGAGCGACACCGCCGGGTAGCTCAGCAGCAGGCTGCTGACCAGCAGCGGGACGCCGAGGCGGTTCTCGCACAGGGCGGCCAGCGCGGCGTACGCGGCGCCGGCAGCCATGCCCGCGAGCAGCGCCAGGACGACGGTGAGCGGTGCGGGCAGCGGCGAGTACAGACCGGTCACCGCCGCCGTGATGCCGCCGAGCACCATCTGTCCGTCGCCGCCGAGGTTGATCAGACCGGCCCGCAGCGGGATCGCCAGCGCGAGCGCCATGCCGAGCACGCTGGTGCCGGTGCTCAGCGTGGACCCGATGCCGTCCGCGCCGAGCGAGCCGGTGAGGACGGCGCCGTACGCCGTGAAGGGGTCCGCGCCGGTGCCGACGAGGAACAACGCGCCGATGACCAGGCCCGCGAGCACGGAGAAGGTGATGGGGGAGCGCAACACCCCTGATACGCGCGGTATGTGAGTGTGCGTCATGTCAGTCGACGGCCTCCGTCGGCGCTGTGGCCCCGCCCGCCATGGCGAGTCCCAGTGCCCGTTCGTCCGCCTCGTCCTTCGTGTACGTCGCCGTGACCCGGCCCTCGTACATCACGAGGACCCGGTCCGCGAGCCCCCGGATCTCGCTCAGTTCGGCGGAGACGAGGAGGACGGCGTGACCGGCGTCGCGGTAGGCGACGATCTGGTCGTGGATGTTCTGGATGGCGCCGATGTCGACCCCGCGCGTGGGCTGCTCGACGAGCAACAGCGGTGCCTCGTGGGCGAGTTCGCGGCCGATCAGCAGCTTCTGCAGATTGCCGCCGGACAGTGCGGAGGCGGGCACCTCGGGGGTGGCCGCCTTGATGCCGAAGCATTCGATCAGCCGCCCGGCGTGGGCGCGTACGGCCGCGGGCGGCAGAAGTCCCTTGGTGGAGAGGGACGTTCGATGGTGGCCCATCGCGAGGTTGTCCGCGACGGACGCCGCCGGTGCCGTACCGACCGCGTGCCGGTCCTCGGGGACGTAGGCGAGGCCCTGCGCACGACGCTCGGTCGCCGAGACGTGGGTGATGTCCCGGCCCTTGAGCGTGACCCGGCCGGAGGCGACCGGCCGTAGCCCGGCCAGGGCCTCGATCAGCTCGCTCTGGCCGTTGCCGGCGACGCCCGCGATGCCGACGATCTCCCCGGCGTGGACAGTGAGCCCCACTCCGTGGACGGAGTCGGTGGTGAGGTCCGTCACGTCCAGCACCACGTCAGAGGGGGTGCCGGGCGCGTGCACACGGTCCAGGTCGACCGCGCGGCCGGTCATCGCGGCGGCGATCTCGTCGGCGGAGGTGTCCACGGTGACCAGGCGGGCGACCACCCGGCCGTCCCGCAGCACGGTCACGTTGTCGCTGCCTTCGAGGACCTCGCGCAGCTTGTGGGTGACAAGGATCACCGTACGACCCTGCGCGGCCAGCGACTTGAGGACCGCGAACAGGGCGTCCGCTTCGGCGGGCGTGAGCACGGCGGTCGGCTCGTCGAGGATCAGCGTGCGGGCGCCGCGATGCAGCAGCTTCAGGATCTCCACGCGCTGCCGCAGTCCGACCGGCAGGTCGCCGACCCGGGCGTCCGGATCGACGGCGAGCCCGTGCTCCTCGGCCAGCTCACGCACCCGGCGGCGGGCGGCGGCCCGGTCCACCAGGCCGAAACGGCGCGGCTCGGCGGCGTAGACGACGTTTTCGGCGACCGTCAGCGAGTCGAACAGCTTGAAGCTCTGGTGGACCATGCCGAGCCCGGCGGCCATCGCCGCGCTCGGATCGCCGAACGTCACCTCGCGCCCGTCGATCCGGATCGACCCGGCGTCGGCACGCTCCATGCCGTAGAGGACCGACATGAGGGTGGACTTGCCGGCGCCGTTCTCGCCCATGAGGGCGTGGATCTCGCCGCGGTGGACGGTCAGGTCGACGGCGTCGTTGGCGAGCGTGCCGGGGAACCGCTTGGTGATTCCCCGGAGCTCGACCGCTGGGTCAACTGGCGGCCGGGTCATCGACCTTCAGCTTTCCGGACACGATCTGGTCGCGCAGTGCCTTCACCTTCGTGAGGACGTCCTTGTGCTGGGCGATCACGCACTTCGACGAGTCGACGCCCGCCTCAAGGCCGGTGAGGCTGATGCCGCCCTCCTTCAGGCCGTACGACACGGAGGTGCCCGTCTTGCCCGCGAGGACCTGCTCGACGCCCTTCTCCACGGCGACGTCCGTCTTCTTGATCACGTTGTCGACGACCGTGCCGGGGGAGGAGACGCACTGGTTGACGTCGACGCCGTACGCGAACGCGCCCTTGGCCTTCGCGGCCTCGAAGACGCCGTAGTTGCCGGCCGCCGCAGCCGCCATGATCTGGTCGGTGCCCTTGGAGAGAAGGGAGTTGGCCTGCTCCTTGGCGCGCGCCGAGTCGTCGAACGGGGACTGGCCGCCGACGAAGCGCGTCGACGCGGACGTCTTGGCGGCGACCTTCTTGGCACCGGCCGCGAACGGGTCGCTGTAGCGCCGGAATTGGGGAGTGTCGAGCACGTCCACCGCGCCGACCTTGCCGCTCTTGCTGAGCAACCCGGCCTCGGCGCCCGCGAGATAGACACCCTCGTGCTCACGGAACACCGCGCACGTGACGTTCTTGAACGTCTTGGTGGTGCACGCGTCGATCATCAGGAACTGCTGCTTCGGGCGCGCCTTCGCCTGCTGCGCCACGATGTCCGCGAACTCGAAGCCGACCAGCACGATCACGCTCGGGCTCGCGTCCACGGCGGCCTGCACGTTCTGCTGCTGGGACGCGGTGTCCGTCGACTCGTAGACCTTCTCGGTCCCGCTGTGCGTCTTCGCCGCGGCCTTCACCCCGGTGACGGCGAGCTTCAGGAACTCGTTCTGCCCGACCGCGTCCGGCGTGACCAGCGTGAACGACTTGCCGCTGCCGCCGCTCGCGCTGTCCGAGGCGTCGGTCTTCGCGGCGGCGTTGCAGGCGGTGGCGGCGGTGACCATGAGCGTGGTGGCGGCGACGAGCTGCAGGGTGCGACGTGATCTGCGGAGCATGGGGACCTTCCGGGGTACGGCAAGGCGCGCTCCGGCGGGAGCGCGTGCGACCAGATGGTGAGACGAGAGGTGATGAGGAGTGGACGCGAGAGGGACAGGTCAGCGTCGACAGCAGTCGCTCGCGCAGCGGCCGTGATCGAGGAAACGGCGCATGGTCAGCAGCACACGTCCTCCTTCGTCTCGGCCTTCGGGCTGCGGGTGCTGGACTTTAACATTCGTTTTGAGACACCCGCTCGACTGTCTCGAACTGTGGTTCTTCCAGGTCATGTACGGTGTCCGACACCATCGGAACAGCAGGAGTGTCCCGTTATGTCCAAGGAATTGCGCGCCGTCGACTGGACCGGCAGCGGCCTCGCGCTCATCGACCAGACCCTGCTCCCGCATCGCAACGAGACGGTGGACGTCCACGATGTGGACACTCTGGTCGACGCGATCCAGCGCCTCGTGGTGCGCGGCGCGCCCGCGATCGGGGCGGCCGGTGCGTACGGTGTCGCGCTCGCGATCATCGAGGGCGAGCGCGAGGGCTGGACCGAGGCCGAGGTGCGCGCGGCCGTCGCCCGCGTCCGCGAGGCCCGGCCCACCGCGGTCAACCTCATGGTGTGCGTGGACCGGGTCATGACCCGCTTCGACGAGGGCCTCGACGCGGTCCTCGAAGAGGCCGCCGCCGTCCAGCGCGAGGACGTCGCCGCCAACCGTGCGATGGGCGGCTTCGGCGCCGACTGGCTGGTCCGGAAGGTGGGCGTGGAGCGGCCGTTGAGGCTTCTGACGCACTGCAACACGGGTGCGCTGGCGACCGCCGGGTGGGGCACCGCGCTCGGCGTCATCCGCGAACTGCACGCGCGTGGGCTGGTGGAGGTCGTCTACGCCGACGAGACGCGTCCCCTGCTCCAGGGATCACGGCTGACCGCCTGGGAGTTGGTGCAGGAGGGCATCCCGCACTACGTCCAGGCCGACGGTGCCGCCGCCGGCACGATCCTGCGCGGCGAGGTCGACGCGGCCATCGTCGGCGCCGACCGCATCGCGGCCAACGGCGACACCGCGAACAAGGTCGGCACGGTGGGCGTCGCGCTGGCTTGCGCGTACGCCGGTATCCCGTTCCTGGTGGCGGCCCCGACGACCACCGTCGACCTCTCGACCGAGACCGGCGACGACATCCACATCGAACTCCGGGGCGAGGCCGAGGTGTTGGAGTGGTCGGGCGTACGAACGGCTCCCGCCGAGTCGCGTGGCCACAACCCCGCCTTCGATGTGACGCCGGGCCGCTTGGTGACCGGACTGGTCACGGAGCGGGGCGTGTTGGAGGTCTCGGCGGGCGAACTCCCGGCCGACCACTTGAAGTAGCGGCGAGTCTGAAGTAGCGCCGAGCACCCGCGCCCCAAAGGGGCGCGGGGAACTGCGCGACCAGCCCCCACCGGCCCGCAGTTTGACGACTACGCTTCCCGCGGAGAGCTGAGCTCCAACTCCAGCAACCACTCCACCACTTCGGTGTGATGCCGAGCCTGCCGCGCATCCGCCCCCCACACATACAACCCATGCCCGGCGACGACAACGGCAGGCATCCGCGCATTCCGGGCCGCCTCCAAGCGATCCCCGAGCACCTTCATGTCCTGACTGTTGGCGATGACAGGCAAGGTCACCTCGACATCGTGCGCAGGCTGCCCAACACCCTTGAGCATCTCGACGTCCTTGAACACGATCCCGCCCGGCGCACGCCGCCCCATGGCAACGGACGCAACGGTGTGCACATGGACGACCGCCCCCGCACCGGTCAACGCAGCGACACGAGCGTGCAGTTCGGCCTCGGCAGACGGCTTACCTCCCCGGACGGCGGCACCATCGGAGTCCACCAACACCACATCGTCAGGGGTTAGTTCACCCTTGTCATGCCCGCTAGCAGTCACCGCCAGCCGCAGCGGATCCCGGCCCACCACCACGGACAAGTTACCGGAGGTCCCCCGCATCCAGCCGAACGAGGCGAACCGGGCGGACTCGGCGGCGAGTTGAGCCCCCGCCTCCTTCAGGTCGAGGTCACTGATCTCGCTGGTCACGTGGTGCTCCTTGAACTGGTGATGCCGATCTCGTCGAACGCCCCCGCCTGCGCGTGGTCGCCGACGCCTTGCTCGAAGTACGGCTCGCCCGGCCGCCGTACACCCACGGCGTGCCATCCGGCCGCGACGGCCGCGTCCAGCTCACCGGGCCGGTCGGAGAGGAAGAGCAGCCGGGACGGCTCGATACCGGTCGCCTCCGCGATACGGCGGTACGACTCCGGCTCCTGTTTGGGGCCGGCGTTCTCCGTGTCGTAGAGACCGGAGACCAGCGGCAGGAGGTCGCCCTCCGGGCTGGAGGTGAACCACGCCCGCTGCGCGGCCACCGAGCCGGACGAGTAGACGTACAGCCGCAGGCCCGCCGTGTGCCAGGCGCGCAGGGCCGGTACGACGTCGTCGTAGAAGTGCGAGACGAGGTCACCGCGGGCGAAGCCCTCCGACCAGATGATGCCCTGGAGGGTCTTGAGGGGTGTGGCCTTGCGGTCCTCGTCGAGCCAGGTGTTGAGGGTCTTCTCGATCTGTACGGCGTCGGCGTCCGGGTCGCCGGTCAGCTCGCGGACCTGTGCGATCGCCCGGGACACGGCGGGGTCGTCGGCCCGCTCGGTGAGCAGGGCGGCGAAGCGCGAGCGCGAGTACGGGTACAGCACGTCGACGACGAAACCCGTGGCGCTCGTGGTGCCCTCGATGTCGAGCACCACGGCGTCCACGGTGTACCGCAAGGTCACGCGGCGGCCTTGTCCCGCTGGTAACCCGCGTCGATCGTGTCGTAGTCGGGGAAGCGCGAGGCGATGGTCGAGCCGGTGAAGTTGCCGACCCAGCCGTCCTCCTCGTGGAAGAAGCGGATCGCGGTGAAGGCGGGCTCGGTGCCCATGTCGAACCAGTGGGTGGTGCCGCGCGGCACGCCCAGCAGGTCGCCCTTCTCGCAGTAGACGGCGTTCACTTCGCCGTTGACGTGCAGGTAGAAGATGCCCGAGCCGGAGACGAAGAAGCGGACCTCGTCATCGTCGTCGTGCGTGTGCTCCTGGAGGAACTTCGCGCGGGCGCCCGCGGCCTTCGCCGGGTACTCCGGGTCGTCGCTCGGGTGCAGACCGAGGACGTCGACCGTGGTGAAGCCCTCCTCGGCGTTCAGTTTCTCGATCTCCGGGCCGTACGCGGCGAAGACGGTGTCGCTGTCGGCGTCGGCCGGGACGTCCTCACGGATCGGCCACTGCTCGTAGCGCACGCCGATCGGGGCGAGCGCGGCGGCGATCTCGACGGGGTCGGAGGTGCGGCGCACGAGGGTCTCGGGGCCGGACTCGGACCAGGTGGTGAGCAGCGTCATGGGAACAACTCCGAAAGGTGGGAGGGATGTCCGGATGCTGGGACGAGCATCGGACGGGTGGAGAAGGAGAAGAAGGGGCGGCGGGGCGACGGTCGCGGACAGCCGGTCAGCCCGGACACCGTGCGTCGGGACAGCGCCGCGTGCAGCTCATGGGCGGTGTCGTCGCGCGAAGTGTCTTCATCGGGGCCTCACTGTGCCGGGTCGGGAGCCGGTCCCGTGATGGTAACCGCCGTCGGTGAACGGACCGGATGTGACGTAGTCGTTGTCTCACCTTTTGAGAAACCGCTTCCATCCCTTTGACCAATGGCCGAAAACATTCTCATGATCTCCTTATGAAGACGCTGCTGCTCGTGCGGCGGCTGTACGTGGACTTGCTCCGGTCGACCACAGCCAGCTGTCGCTGACCACACCCGGAGCCATCGGAGCGCCCCGCATCGCGGGCCGTCCGCCGCCTGTCCCACCGTTCGTGCGGTGGCGCACCTTTCGTGCGATGGCGCGTTTTCGCCCCCTGCTCCGGGTGAGCACTCCGTCCTTCTCTCGTCTCGGCAGTAGCCCGCACCAGGAGCCCCTCATGTCCCGTACCCGCGTCCCCCTCGCCGCGCTCTCGCTGGCCTCCGTCTCCGCCCTCCTCCTGGCGGGCTGCTCGCAGTCCACGGACGCCTCGAAGAGCAGCGACGACACGGCCGCCTCGGCCTCGGCCGCCACGGGCAAGAAGCCGGCCCCCTTCAGCAAGGGCGCGGTCAAGGTGGCGCTCGTGCGGCAGAGCGGCGCCGGCGACTACTTCGAGCAGTGGGGCAACGGCGCGAAGGCGCAGGCCAAGGCCCTCGGCATCGACCTGACGGTGTACGACGCCCAGGCCGACAACGCCAAGCAGGCCACCGACCTGTCCTCGGCGATCAACTCCGGCGCGCAGGCGATCATCGTCGACCACGGGTTCCCCTCGACGATCCAGCCCGAGATCGACCAGGCCGTGAAGAAGGGCATCAAGGTCGTCGTCTACGACGTCGACCAGACCAACAAGTCCGTGATCAGCACGGAGCAGGACGACGCCAGCATGGCGAAGGCCGTCCTCGACGTGATGGCCAAGACGGTCGGCAAGAACGCCAAGGTCGGCTACGTCAACGTGGCCGGTTACGCGGCGCTCGACAAGCGCAACTCCGTCTGGAAGACCGCGGTCGACGCCAACGGCTGGAAGCAGCAGTTCAAGGTCGGCAAGGTCACCGACTCCACGGCCACCGACAACGTTCCCCTGGTCTCCGCCGCGCTCACCCAGCACTCCGACGTGGCGGGCGTCTTCGCTCCGTACGACGAGCTGGCCAAGGGCACCGTCCTCGCCGTCCAGAACAAGAAGCTCCAGGACAAGGTGAAGGTCTTCGGCGCGGACGTCTCCAACGCCGACATCCAGAACATGACCGCCGCGAACAGCCCGTGGGTCGCCACGGCCGGCACCGACCCGTCGGCGGTCGGCGCGGCCGTCGTCCGTACGGCGGCCCTTGAGCTGGCGGGCCAGTTGAACAAGACCTCGGTCGACTTCCCGGCCGTCGCCATCACCCAGGACTTCCTGCGCAAGAACAAGATCGAGAACATGGACCAGCTGCGCGCGGCCCTGCCCGCCCTGAACCTCTCCAAGGTGAGCACCGCGGACTGGATCCCCAATGTCGCCCACTGACACGGCGGTTGACGCCGCGGTCAGTCTCCGCGACGTCAGCATGGCCTTCGGCGGCAAGACGGTGCTGGCCTCCGTCTCGCTCGACATCGCACCGGGCAGCGTGGTCGCGCTGCTCGGCGCGAACGGCGCGGGCAAGTCCACGCTGATCAAGATCCTGTCGGGCGTGCACACGGACCACGGCGGGGAGGTGCGGGTCGCAGGGGAGCCCGCAGCTCTCCAATCCCCGTTGGCAGCCCGGCAGTTGGGCATCCAGACGGTCCACCAGCGGATCGGTGAGGGCATCGTGCCCGGCCTCACCGTCGCCGAGAACCTGGTCTTCGAGGAGCTGGCGCAGCGCCGCGGCAACCCGTTCCTCAACGGCCGCCGCGTCCTGGCCCGCGCCCGCGAGATCCAGGCCGCGCTGGGCTTGGACTGGGGCGACACGGTCCTGCGCCGCGACGTCACCGAACTGGGCATCTCCGACCGCCAGTTGCTCATCCTGGCCCGCGCCCTCGCCACCCGCCCCCGGCTGCTCATCCTCGACGAACCGACCTCGGCACTCTCCGCCGCCGAGGCGGAGCGGCTCTTCGCCCTCGTCGAGAAGATGCGCGACGACGGCATCGCGGTCCTCTACGTCTCCCACCGCCTCGGCGAGATCGACGCGCTCGCCGATCGCCTGGTCGTCCTGCGGGACGGCGGTCTCACCGACGACCAGGTCAAGCCCTTCGACTGGGACAGCGCCCTGCGCGCGATGCTCGCCCAGGCCCACGAGGCGGCGAGCGCCCGCCCGCAGCGCAGCGGCGAGCACGGGGATGTCGTACTCGCCCTGCACGGCGTCCACCTCTTCGAGGGCCGCGCACCCCTCGACCTCGACCTGCGCGCCGGTGAAGTCACCGGCGTCGTAGGCCTGTTGGGCGCCGGCAAGACTGAACTCGCCCGGGGACTGTTCGGCGCCGAGCCATTCCCCACCGGCACGGTCGAACTCGACGGCAAGCCCTACGCACCCCGCCGCCCGTCCGACGCGATCCGCGCCGGCGTCCACCTCGTCCCCGAGGACCGGCACGCCGACGCGCTCGTCCCCGGCTGGTCGGTGGCCCAGAACATCTCGCTGCCGTTCCTCAAGTCCCTGTCCCGGGGCGGACTCGTGAACACGACGAAGGAGGACGCCCTCGGCCGCGAGACCATCGACGCCCTCGGCGTCGTCGCCCGCGACGAGCACAGCACGGTGGAGGAGTTGTCCGGCGGCAACCAGCAGAAGGTCGTCGTCGGCCGCTGGCTCGCCGAGACACCCCGCGTCCTCATCCTGGACGAGCCGTTCCGAGGCGTGGACATCGGCGCGCGACGCGACATCGGCCGCCGGGCCCGTGCCCTCGCCGCAGAGGGTGCCGCCGTCCTCGTCCTCTCCGCCGACGTGGACGAGGTCCTGGAGATCGCCGACCGTGTCGTCGTCCTGGCCGCCGGCGAGGTCCACCTCGACGCGTACGGCGAAGACGCGGAACGCGACCGCGTGATCCAGACCATCTCGGCGTCCGTGTGATGCGGGCGGACCACTTCGGCGGTGTCCGTCCGATTCCGGGAGATCCGTTCGGGGGCGTCCGTGTCATGTCGGCTGACCGGTCCGGCGCCGTCCGTCCGATTCCCGCAGATCCGTTCGGCGGCGCCGTGATGCCCGTAGACCAATTCAGCGGTGTCCGTCCGATGCCGGCCGACCAGTCCGGCGGCGTTCACGTGATTCCCGCAGACCAACTCGGTGGCGTTCGCGCGCTGTCCGCCCCGTACGAAGCCACGGCAGGAAGTACGCCATGACCACCACCCAGAGCTCCGAGGCCGCGCCGAAGGCAGTGGCACCGGCCGCCGTCTCCACCGCCGTGCTCGTCCAGAACGCCGTCATCAAGTACGGGTTCATCTTCGTCACGGTCGCGCTCTTCCTGTACTTCGCGCTGAGCGAGGGCTCCTTCCGGGAGTCGGCGACCATGCTCGACACCCTCCGGTACGTCTCCGTCGCCGCGATCCTCGGCCTCGGCGTCACCCTCACCATGGCCGTCGGCGGAATGGACATGTCCGTCGGCGCGGTCGCCGGGCTCGGTGTCACCGTCGCCGCGAAGACGATGGTGACGTACAACCAGGTCGGCACGGTCGCGATCCTCGCCGTGATCGCGGCGGGCGCGCTGGCCGGGCTGCTCAACGCCCTGCTCATCGTCGTGATGAAGATCCCCGACATGCTGGCCACCCTCGGCACCATGTTCGTCATCCAGGGCACCAAACTCATCCTGGTCGACGGCCAGTCCATCTCCGCCGGCATGACCCAGTCCGACGGCAGCACCGCCCCCGGCAAGTTCACCGCCGGCTTCCTGCGCATCGACCGCGGCACCCTCCTCGGCATCCCCATCTCCGTGCTGATCTTCGGCGCGCTGACGGTCGTCGCCTGGGTGTTCCTGGCCCGCACCCGCTGGGGCCGCGTCCTGTACGCCATCGGCGCCAACCCCGAGGCCTCCCGCCTGGCCGGCATCCGCGTCGGCGCGTACCGGGCCCTCGCCTACGTCCTCTCCGGCGTCCTCGCTTCGATCGGCGGCCTGATCCTGGCGTCCCGGATCGGCCAGGGAGATGTGTCCGCCGGTACTTCGCAGTTGCTGGAGGCCGTGGCCGTCGCGCTGGTCGGCACCTCCGTGCTGGGCCGGGGTCGCCCGAACGTCTGGGGCACGGCCCTCGGAGCCGTCCTCATCGGCATCATCACCACCGGTCTGACCATCAAGGGCCTGCCGTACTACACGCAGGACGTCGTCGAGGGCGCGGTCCTCATCCTCGCCCTGGTCTTCAGCTTCACCCTGTCCAAGCGCCGCACCGCATAAGGAAGTTCGAGGAGTTCGTACGATGGGCTACCGCATCCTGGAGACCGACGACATCCCGGCGTACCTGCACGAGCGCGGTCACTGGGCGGACGTGACCGACATCCACGTCCGCGAGGTGTCGGACGGCAACATGAACCGGGTGTTCCTCGCCTCGAACGCCGACGGCAGCCACAGCCTCGCCGTCAAGCAGGCGTTGCCCTGGGTGCGGGTCGCCGGTCCCTCCTGGCCGATGAGCCCCGAGCGCGCCGACGCCGAGGCACGGGCCTACGAGCAGGTCGCGCGCGTCGCCCCCGACAAGATCCCGGCGATCCACGGCTACGACGCCGACAACTACGCCCTCGTCATGGAGGACATGTCCGACCTGGAGGTCCTGCGCACGGTCCTCAACGAAGGCGCGTCGTACGGCCCGGACACCTCGCCGCGGATCGGCGAGTTCGTCGCCCAACTCGCCTTCGCGACCAGTGACTTCGGCATGGAGTCAGCCGACCGCAAGGCGCTGATCGCGACCTCGGTGAGCCCCGAGCTGTGCAAGATCACCGAGGACGTGGTGCTCTCCGAGCCGTACATCGAGCACGAACACAACCACTGGCTCCCGGAGTTGGCCGACCTCGCCGCCGAGTTCCGTGCCGACGCCCGGCTGCGCACGGAGGTCGCCGATCTCCGGTACACCTTCATGACCAGCGCGCAGGCCCTCCTCCACGGCGACCTGCACACCGGCAGCGTCATGGTCGGCGAGCGCGAAGGCGCCCCGGTGGTACGGGTCTTCGACCCGGAGTTCTCCTTCGTCGGGCCGATCGGCTACGACCTCGGCCTGTACTGGGCCAACGTGCTGGTGTCGGAGGAACGGGCCCGCGAGCTGGGCACGTTGTCCGACCACGGCGACCAACTCCGGCTCTCCTGGACGGCGTTCGAGACCGAGTTCCGCCGGCTCTGGACCACCCGCGTCGACACCTTCTTCGACGACGCCTACCTCGACCGCTTCCTCTCCCGCGTCTGGACCGACTCCGTCGGCTACGCCGGCACCGAGATCGTCCGTCGCATCATCGGCTTCGCCCACCTGACCGACCTGACGACACTGCCGGATCCGGCGCCGGCGTCCCGGCGGGCGCTGCTGCTGGGCCGTGAACTGATCGTGCGGCGTGAGGAGTTGACCTCGCCGGACCACATCAAGGCGCTGGTCTGAGAGGCGTCACTCCGCGTCGAACCACTCCTTGCCGGCCGCCCAGTGCGCCACCCAGCCGGCGAACCCGGGCGCGGAGGTCGTGTACCCGAACTCCGCGCCGAACGGCATGGCGCCCACATCGGTGACGTGCCAGATGTGCCCCCGCTGGGGGCCGGTGACGACGAGGTGCCAGTTCATCGCGCAGCCGTCGGTCCCGAGCACGATCGAGCCGTCGTTGAGGACCTGCTCGACGACCGTGTCCGGGTCCTCGTAGGGCCCGTCGTCCTCCTCCCACAACCACCCCGTCGCGAGCGGGAACTGCTTGCTCGGGTCCCGGTCCTCCTCGCCGTCGCCCCAGTCGGCGGGCAACTCTGCCAGCCCCACCAGCCCGTACTCCGGCGGCCCTTGGAGCGATCCGTCGGATATCTCCGCCACGAACGTCCGGTACGGCTCCGGCAGCACCACCCCGTGCTCCGCCTCGAACGCGCGCACCGCGTCCCAGCCGAGCGCCGACTCGCCGTCGCCGTCCACGCCGAACGCCGCCCGCAACGCGGCGAGTTCCTCGGCGGAAGCTTGATCGTTGTTCATACGCCCATGAAAACACCCGGCACTGACAACCGGGCACGCGCAAGGGGCGGCCCCCTCAGCAGGGAACCGCCCCTTTCACGCCGTAGCGAATGACGCCGTAGCAAAAGCCGCCGTAGCGACCGGCGTTGTAGCCGAACCGCCTACTTCTTGTCGAGCAGGTCCTGGACCTTGGCCCGCACCTCGTCCGTGGCCAGGCCGCGGATCGTCAGGGTGGTGCGGCGGCGCAGGACGTCGTCCTGGGTCTCGGCCCACTCGTGGTCGCGGGCGTAGACGACCTGCGCCCAGATCTCGGGGGCGTCGGGGTGGACGCGCTCGCGCAGTTCGGGGTTCTCGTTGGCGAGGCGGGCGATGTCGAAGGCCAGGGAGCCGTAGTGCGTGGCCAGGTGCTTGGCGGTGTCGGCCGCCATGCGCGGGCCCGGCGCCGGGTTGTCGACCAGGAGACGGTGGGCGACCGCGCGCGGGTTGGCGACGCCCGGCAGCGGCAGCTTCTTCGGGAGGGAGGAGATCGGTTCGAAGTCCTCGCCGAGCGGCCGGCCCGGCAGCGCCTCCAGCTTCTGCATGACTGTACGGCCGATGTGCCGGAAGGTCGTCCACTTGCCGCCCGCGACGGACAGCATGCCGCCCTTGCCCTCGGTCACCACGGTCTCGCGCTTGGCCTTCGCGGTGGAGCCGGGGCCGCCCGGCAGCACGCGCAGACCGGCGAAGGAGTACGTGATGAGGTCACGGGAGAGCTGCTGGTCGCGGACCGAGAACGCGGCCTCGTCCAGGATCTGGGATATGTCCTTCTCGGTGACCGAGACGTCCGCCGGGTCGCCCTCGAACTCCTCGTCGGTCGTGCCGAGCAGCAGCATGTCCTCCCAGGGGAGGGCGAAGGTGATGCGGTACTTGTCGATGGGGGTCGCCAGCGCGGCCTTCCAGGGGGAGGTGCGCTTCAGGACCAGGTGCGCGCCCTTGGAGAGGCGGATGGACGGCGCCGCGTTCGGGTCCTCCAGCTTGCGCAGGTGGTCGACCCACGGGCCGGTCGCGTTGAGCACCAGGCGGGCGCTCACCCCGAACTCGTCGCCGGAGGTCGTGTCGCGCAGCTCCGCGCCGGTCACCCGGCCCTGGGTGAAGCGCAGACCGGTGACCGCGGCGTGGTTGAGGACGACCGCGCCCGCCTCGACGGCCGCGCGGACCGTCATCAGCGCCATGCGGGCGTCGTTCATCTGGTCGTCGCCGTACACGGCCACGGCCTTGAGGTTCTGGGTGCGCAGCTCGGGCACGTCCTGCGCCGCCTTGGCGGGGGACAGGAGGTGGCCGACGCCGTCACCGAACGCGGAGAGCGCGGAGTAGGCGAAGACGCCCGCCCCGAGCTTCGCCGCACCGTGCGGACCGCCCTTGTACACGGGGAGGTAGAACGTGAGCGGGTTCGCCAGGTGGGGTGCCACCTGGCGGGAGACCGCACGGCGCTCGAAGTGGTTCTCCGCCACCAGCTTCACCGCGCCGGTCTGCAGGTAGCGCAGACCGCCGTGGAGAAGCTTGGAGGAGGCGGAAGAGGTGGCACCGGCGAAGTCGCCGGCGTCGACCAGGGCCACCCGCAGCCCGGACTGCGCGGCGTGCCAGGCGGTGGAGATGCCCAGGATGCCGCCGCCGATGACGAGGAGGTCGTACGTCGCCTTGGAGAGCTGCTCCCGGGTCTCGGCCCGGCTCGGGTTCGAGCCGGAGGCCGGGTGCGTACCGAGGGCAGGCACGGACTGCAGGGTGGACTGACTGGTCATGTGGGGTTCTTACTCCTCGTCCTCGAGCCAGCCCATGGTCCGCTCGACGGCCTTGAGCCAGCTCTTGTACTCACGGTCGCGCTTCTCCGCGTCCATGTTGGGGGTCCACTCGGCGGCCCGGCGCCAGTTGGCACGCAGGTCGTCGGTGCTGGTCCAGAAGCCGACGGCGAGGCCGGCGGCGTAGGCGGCGCCGAGGCAGGTGGTCTCGGCGACCATCGGGCGCACCACGGGGGCGTCCACGAAGTCCGAGAGCGTCTGCATCAGCAGGTTGTTGGAGGTCATGCCGCCGTCGACCTTGAGCGCGGTGAGCTCGACGCCGGAGTCCTTCGTCATGGCGTCCGTGATCTCACGGGTCTGCCAGGCGGTGGCCTCCAGGACGGCGCGCGCGAGGTGCGCCTTGGTGACGTACCGGGTGAGACCGGCGATCACACCGCGGGCGTCGGAGCGCCAGTACGGGGCGAACAGACCGGAGAAGGCCGGCACGAAGTAGGCGCCGCCGTTGTCCTCGACCGAGAGCGCGAGCGTCTCGATCTCGGCGGCGGTGGAGATGAGGCCCATCTGGTCGCGCATCCACTGCACCAGCGAACCGGTGACGGCGATCGAGCCCTCCAGGGCGTAGACCGGCGCGTCGTTGCCGATCCGGTAGCCGACCGTGGTCAGCAGGCCCGAGTAGGAGTTGATGATCTTCTCGCCGGTGTTCATCAGCATGAACGTGCCGGTGCCGTACGTGGACTTGGCCTCGCCCTCGGCGAAACAGGTCTGGCCGAACAGGGCCGCCTGCTGGTCGCCGAGCGCGGAGGCGACCGGGATGCCGCCGAGCAGGTCGCCCAGCTTGCCGCCGGTGACCTCGCCGTAGACCTCGGCGGAGGAGCGGATCTCCGGGAGCATGTTCATCGGGACGCCGATGGACTCGGCGATCTTCTCGTCCCACTCCAGGGTGTGCAGGTTCATCAGCATGGTGCGGGAGGCGTTGGTGACGTCGGTGTAGTGCTTGCCGCCGTTGACACCGCCCGTCAGGTTCCAGATGACCCAGCTGTCCATGGTGCCGAAGAGGATGTCGCCCGCCTCGGCGCGCTCGCGCAGGCCCTCGACGTTGTCGAGCAGCCAGCGGGCCTTGGGGCCGGCGAAGTACGAGGCGAGGGGGAGACCCGTCTCGCGGCGGAAGCGGTCCTGGCCGACGTTGCGGCCCAGCTCCTTGCAGAGCGCGTCGGTGCGGGTGTCCTGCCAGACGATGGCGTTGTGGACGGGCTCACCGGTGTTCTTGTCCCAGAGGAGAGTCGTCTCGCGCTGGTTGGTGATGCCGATGGCCTTGATGTCGTCGCGGGTGATGCCGGCCTTCTCGATGGCGGAGGCGACGACCTCCTCGACGTTGGTCCAGATCTCGGTGGCGTTGTGCTCGACCCAGCCCGGCTTCGGGAAGATCTGCTCGTGCTCCTTCTGGTCGACGGAGACGATACGGCCGTCCCGGTCGAAGACGATGCAACGGCTGGAGGTCGTGCCCTGGTCGATGGCCGCGATGAACGGTCCGGCGGTGTGCGCGTCGGTCACTGTGTGCTCCTGAGGGGTTCCGTGGTCATGAGGACTGGTTCTACTGCTGCTTCAGTGCTCGAAAGTCCGGTTCTCATCCGGTTCTAAGCAAAAGCGACGTTGTAGAGTCCCGCAGCGATCGCGCCGCCGATCAGCGGACCGACCACCGGGATCCAGGCGTAGCTCCAGTCGGAGCCGCCCTTGTTGGGCAGGGGCAGGAGCGCGTGCACGATGCGTGGGCCCAGGTCACGGGCCGGGTTGATGGCGTAACCGGTCGGGCCGCCGAGCGACAGACCGATGGCGACGACCACGAACGCGGTGATCAGGGCGCCCAGGGTGCCGAGACCGTTGCCCTTGTCGTTCAGACCCTGCGTCAGGATGGCGAGGATCAGGACGACGGTGCCGATGATCTCCGTGGCGAGGTTCTGCACCACGTTCCGGACCTCAGGACCGGTGGAGAAGATGCCCAGGACAGGTCCCGCGCCCTTCTCCTCCGCCTCCACGGACTTGGCCGCCGGCTCGCCGACGATCTCCTTGTCCGTGAGGTGGGCCTGGAACTGGCCGTAGTAGGCCACCCAGACCAGGGTCGCGCCGATCATGGCGCCGAGCATCTGCCCGGCCCAGTAGATCGGGACGTTGTCCCAGCCACCGTCCTTGATGGCGAGTGCGAGCGTCACGGCCGGGTTGAGGTGGGCACCGGAGAGCGGTCCCGAGATGTACACGGCCGTCATGACGGCGAAACCCCACCCGAAGGCGATGGCGAGCCAGCCGGCGTTACGGGCCTTGGAGGCCTTCAGCGTGACGGCGGCGCAGACGCCACCGCCCAGCAGGATGAGCACGGCGGTACCTATGGTCTCGCCGATGAAGATGTCGGAGCTGGACACCCGCGACTCCTTTGTCCTTCGTCCAGGGAAGCCGAACCCCGGGTCCCGCCGGGAGTTCGCGCGCCCTCGGGGGTGAGAGCGATGCCGGCCTTTGGCGTTGCCACACTCTAGCGCGTATTGCCGGTAGGTGTTCGACAATGCCGACCGATGGACGGGAGTCTTGCTCCGGGGTTACAGGCGCGTCAAGAGTGCTGTTATTGAAAACACGATCGTTATTGATTGCCGTGGGCTATCGATCGCGTGATCGATGCGGACGGCAGCCAGGTGGACACCGTGTGTGGCGATTTGGCGTTTTGGCCGACTTTGTCGTCCAGGGTACGACTTAAGACCGGAACGCCCCCTGGGCGTCCCGGACTCTTTTGCTGTGAATCCGGACTGGTCAGAACCGTCCGGCGCCGAGATCCCGCGACACCGCGCGGGCGCAGTCCCGTACCGCGGCGATCAGCTCGGGGCGCAGCGCGCCGTCCTCGTCGGACCGGCACAGCCGCTCCACGGCGCCGGTGATGCCGACCGCGCCGACCGGCATGCGCCGCCGGTCGTGGATGGGGGCGGCGATGGACGCGACGCCCTCCCAGGTCTCCTCGACGTCGGCCGCGTACCCACGCGCGCGCGTGACGTCGAGGACGTGCTCGAAGTCGGCCAGCTCGGACACCGTGCGGTCGGTGAAGGGCTTGCGGTCGGCCTCCAGGACCTCGCTGTGCGCGACCGGGTCGTAGGCCGACAGCACCTTGCCCAGGGCTGTGGAGTGCAGCGGCTGCATGGCCCCGATCTCCAGGACCTGCCGGCTGTCGTCGGGGCGGAAGACGTGGTGCACGATCAGGACGCCGTGTTGATGCAGCACTCCCAGGTGCACGCTCTCGCCGCTGGAGCGGGCCAGGTCGTCCGTCCACACCAGGGCGCGGGCCCGCAGTTCGTGCACGTCGAGGTAGGTGGTGCCCAGGCGCAGCAGTTCGGCGCCGAGCTGATAGCGCCCGGAGACGTCGTCCTGCTCCACGAAGCCCTCCTGCTGGAGGGTGCGCAGGATGCCGTGGGCGGTGCCCTTGGCGAGACCGAGCGACGAGGCGATGTCCGAGAGGCCGAGCCGTCGCTCGCCGCCCGCGAGCAGGCGCAGCATCGCGGCCGCCCGTTCGAGCGACTGGATGTTCCGTGCCATCGCCGTACTGCCTCCGTCCCGTTCGACCGTCGACGCGCGACGTCGCTGCCGCCGTTCGGCAATGTCGAACACTACCGGTCCATGCCGACCTCCCGCTAATGGTCGGCCGATTCCTGTCACGTCTCCTGTGGCGCCACTCGTCGCGAGAACCTAGACGGCGTCGACCCGCCCGTCACCCCGGTCCGCCTCTCCGCCACGCCAGTCCGTCTCATGGACGCCTTGAGCATCCTCCCGCCCGACCCCGTTACCCTGGCGACGTGCACGCTCCCCGGGGAGTTCCGTGAGAGGTTCCCAGGGAAGCCGCAAAGCCGACAGCCGTCGCACTCCAGGGAGCCCCTTCATGGCCTCGTCGCCACTGACCCCTTCTGCCGACAGCCGGACCCGTGTGTCCGCGCTCCGAGAGGCCCTCGCCACCCGCGTGGTGGTCGCCGACGGAGCCATGGGCACCATGCTCCAGGCACAGGACCCCACACTCGACGACTTCGAGAATCTCGAAGGCTGCAACGAGATCCTGAACGTCACCCGCCCGGACATCGTCCGCTCGGTCCACGAGGAGTACTTCGGCGCGGGCGTCGACTGCGTCGAGACGAACACGTTCGGCGCCAACCACTCCGCGATGGCCGAGTACGACATCCCCGAGCGCGTCCACGAACTCTCCGAGTCCGGCGCCCGCATCGCCCGCGAGACCGCCGACGAGTTCACCGCCCGCGACGGCCGCCAGCGCTGGGTCCTGGGCTCGATCGGCCCCGGCACCAAGCTGCCCACCCTCGGCCACATCGGCTACGCCACCCTCCGCGACGGCTTCCAGGCCAACGCCGAGGGCCTGCTGGCCGGCGGCGCCGACGCCCTGATCGTGGAGACCACCCAGGACCTCCTCCAGACCAAGTCGTCGATCCTGGGCGCCCGCCGCGCGATGGAGGCGACCGGCGTCGACGTACCCCTGCTGGTCTCGATGGCCTTCGAGACCACCGGCACCATGCTCCTGGGGTCCGAGATCGGCGCCGCGCTCACCGCGCTTGAGCCCCTCGGCATCGACATGATCGGCCTGAACTGCTCGACGGGCCCGGCCGAGATGAGCGAGCACCTGCGCTATCTCGCCCGCCACTCGCGCACCCCGCTGCTCTGCATGCCGAACGCGGGCCTGCCCATCCTCACCAAGGACGGCGCCCACTTCCCGCTGGACCCCGAGGGCCTGGCGGACGCGCAGCAGCACTTCGTCCACGACTACGGCCTCAACCTGGTCGGCGGCTGCTGCGGTACGACCCCCGAGCACCTGCGCCAACTCGTCGAGCGGGTCCGCGAGGCCACCCCGACCGAGCGCCACCCCCAGCCCGAGCCCGGCGCCGCCTCGCTCTACCAGACGGTCCCGTTCCGCCAGGACACCGCCTACATGGCGATCGGCGAGCGCACCAACGCCAACGGCTCGAAGAAGTTCCGCGAGGCCATGCTGGACGGCCGCTGGGACGACTGTGTGGAGATGGCCCGCGACCAGATCCGCGAGGGCGCCCACATGCTGGACCTCTGCGTGGACTACGTCGGCCGCGACGGCGTCGCCGACATGGAGAAACTGGCCGGCCGCTTCGCCACCGCCTCCACCCTCCCGATCGTCCTCGACTCCACCGAAGTCCCGGTCATCCGGGCCGGGTTGGAGAAGCTCGGCGGACGCGCGGTCATCAACTCCGTCAACTACGAGGACGGCGACGGCCCCGAGTCCCGCTTCGCGAAGGTCACCCAGCTCGCTCAGGAACACGGCGCCGCGCTCATCGCGCTGACCATCGACGAGCAGGGCCAGGCGCGGACCGTAGAGCACAAGGTGGCCATCGCCGAGCGGCTGATCGAGGACCTGACGACGAACTGGGGCATCCTGGAGTCGGACATCCTCATCGACACCCTGACCTTCACCATCTGCACCGGTCAGGAGGAGTCCCGCAAGGACGGCATCGCCACCATCGGGGCGATCCGCGAACTCAAGAGCCGCCGCCCGGACGTGCAGACCACGCTGGGCCTGTCCAACATCTCCTTCGGCCTCAACCCGGCCGCCCGCATGCTGCTCAACTCGGTCTTCCTCGACGAGTGCGTGAAGGCGGGCCTCGACTCGGCGATCGTGCACGCCTCGAAGATCCTCCCGATCGCCCGGTTCAGCGAGGAAGAGGTGCAGACGGCCCTCGACCTCATCTACGACCGCCGCGCCGAGGGCTACGACCCGCTGCAGAAGCTGATGGCCCTCTTCGAGGGCGCCACCACCAAGTCCCTGAAGGCAGGCAGGGCCGAGGAGTTGGCCGCCCTCCCGCTGGACGAGCGGCTCAAGCGGCGGATCATCGACGGCGAGAAGAACGGCCTGGAGGCCGACCTCGCCGAGGCGTTGACCACCCGCCCCGCCCTCGACATCGTCAACGCGACACTCCTGGACGGCATGAAGGTCGTCGGCGAGCTCTTCGGCTCCGGGCAGATGCAGTTGCCGTTCGTGCTCCAGTCCGCCGAGGTCATGAAGACGGCGGTCGCCTATCTCGAACCGCACATGGAGAAGTCGGACGCCGAGGGCAAGGGCACCATCGTGCTCGCCACGGTGCGCGGCGACGTCCACGACATCGGCAAGAACCTCGTCGACATCATCCTGTCCAACAACGGCTACAACGTCGTCAACCTCGGCATCAAGCAGCCGGTCTCCGCGATCCTGGAAGCCGCCGAGGAGCACCGCGCCGACGTCATCGGCATGTCGGGCCTCCTGGTCAAGTCCACGGTGATCATGAAGGAGAACCTCCAGGAGCTCAACCAGCGCAAGATGGCCGCCGACTACCCGGTCATCCTGGGCGGCGCCGCGCTGACACGGGCCTACGTCGAGCAGGACCTGCACGAGATCTACGAGGGCGAAGTCCGCTACGCCCGCGACGCGTTCGAGGGCCTGCGCCTGATGGACGCCCTGATCGGCGTCAAGCGGGGCGTGCCCGGCGCGAAGCTGCCCGAGCTGAAGCAGCGCCGGGTGCGGGCGACCGCGGCCGTGGAGGTCGAGGAGCGCCCCGAGGAGGGTCACGTCCGCTCCGACGTCGCCGTGGACAACCCGATCCCCGAGGCGCCGTTCCGCGGCACCCGGGTCATCAAGGGCATCCAGCTCAAGGAGTACGCGTCCTGGCTGGACGAGGGCGCCCTCTTCAAGGGCCAGTGGGGCCTCAAGCAGGCCCGCGCCGGCGACGGACCGACGTATGAGGAACTGGTCGAGACCGAGGGCCGCCCCCGGCTGCGCGGCCTCCTGGACAAGCTCCAGACCGACAACCTCCTCGAAGCGGCCGTCGTCTACGGCTACTTCCCCTGCGTGTCCAAGGACGACGACCTGATCGTCCTCGACGACCAGGGCAACGAGCGCACCCGCTTCACGTTCCCGCGCCAGCGCCGAGGCCGCCGGCTCTGCCTGGCCGACTTCTTCCGCCCGGAGGAGTCCGGCGAGACCGACGTCGTCGGCTTCCAGATCGTCACCATGGGCAACCGCATCGGCGAGGAGACCGCGAAGCTCTTCGAGTCGAACTCCTACCGCGACTACCTCGAACTGCACGGCCTGTCCGTCCAGTTGGCCGAGGCACTTGCCGAGTACTGGCACGCGCGCGTGCGTTCCGAACTCGGCTTCGCCGGCGAGGACCCCACCGACGTCGAGGACATGTTCGCCCTCAAGTACCGGGGCGCCCGCTTCTCCCTCGGCTATGGCGCCTGCCCCGACCTGGAGGACCGCGCGAAGATCGCCGCCATGCTGGAGCCGGAGCGCATCGGCGTCCACCTGTCCGAGGAGTTCCAGCTGCACCCGGAGCAGTCCACGGACGCGATCGTCATCCACCACCCGGAGGCGAAGTACTTCAACGCGCGCTGAGCGAACCAGCGCGCCGAATGCACAGGCGCGCTGAACGGACAAGCACGCTGATCGGATAAGTCGTACACTGGTCGGTCCACCGCAGGCCGGTCGCCTCTCTGTGAAAAAGAGGCGGCCGGCCTGATCGTCCCTCAAGGAGGTGCGCCAGGATGACCAGCACGGTCCCCGCGCTCGGAACCCGTACGGCCGAAGGCTCAGCTCTGCAGGCCGTACTCCTCGACATGGACGGAACCCTGGTGGACACCGAGGGCTTCTGGTGGGAGGTCGAGGTCGAGGTCTTCGCCGCCCTCGGACACACCCTCGACGACTCCTGGCGCCATGTCGTGGTCGGCGGCCCCATGACCCGCAGCGCCGGCTTCCTGATCGAGGCCACCGGCGCCGACATCACCCTCGCCGAGCTGTCCGTCCTGCTCAACGCGGGCTTCGAGGACCGCATCGGGCGGAGCCTGCCGCTGATGCCGGGCGCCGCCAGACTCCTGGCCGAGCTGGCGGAGTACGAGATCCCGACGGCCCTGGTCTCCGCCTCGCACCGGCGCATCATCGACCGCGTCCTGACCGCGCTCGGCCCCCAGCACTTCGCGCTGACGGTCGCCGGCGACGAGGTGGCGCGCACCAAGCCGTACCCCGACCCGTATCTGCTCGCCGCCGCCGGACTCGGCGTCGACCCGGCCCGCTGTGCCGTCGTAGAGGACACGGCGACCGGTGTCGCGGCGGCGGAGGCGGCGGGCTGCCTGGTGGTGGCCGTGCCGTCCGTGGCGCCCATCGCCGCGGCCGCCCGGCGCACCGTCGTGACCTCGCTGGAAGTCGTCGACCTGGCATTTCTGCGCGGACTGATGGCCGACTGATGACGGAAATGCGCCAGCCGTTCACCGAGCGTGCAAAGTCCAATGGGAAAGGAATTCGGGCGTGGTCGACCGGCCGAATTCCGGTACTGCCCAACCGAGTTGACGGGTGTGAGGTTCCCCACGCGCCGGAGGGTCGACATCGTCCTCGCCCTGTGCTGTTCACCCCATTTCTGAGGCCGATCACGCACCCTTGTGTCCCGATTGGTGAAACCCTGCACTAATCCTTCCCTCGGCGGGTTTTCGGTCTGTCCACAGCCGGTTCCGCTGCGTGATGGGAACTCAACTACGGTGGCCGCGAACCCCCGTGCGGGTCCGGACTAATCTCAACGCGAGAACATCGCCCTTACCCCCGTGATCGGCATCACCACCCCATGCATGCCGGGTACACGGACTCGAACAGCTCTGGAGAAACTCGAGCATGAACCGCAAGACTTTGGTGCTGCCGGCCGTCGTCGGCCTGCTCGCGCCGGTGCTCGCCGCGTGTGGCGGCTCCGGCAGCGGGAGTTCCAGTGACGATGCGATAGTCGTCGGCACCACGGACCGGTTCGAGGCGACGAAGGACGCTCCAGCGCCGCTCGACCCCGCCTACGCCTACGACGTCGGCACCTGGAACATCCTGCGCCAGACCGTGCAGACCCTGATGATCCAGCCCAAGGGCGAGGGCGACCCGGTGCCCGAGGCCGCCGAGAAGTGCGGCTTCACCGACACCGGCAACGAGCGCTACGCCTGCACCCTGCGCGACGGTCTGAAGTTCGCCAACGGCAACAAGATCACCGCGGCAGATGTGAAGTACTCCATCGACCGCGCGATGCGCATCAAGGCCGACAGCGGCGTGTTCGCCCTGATGTCGACCGTCGACACCATCGAGACCCAGGGCGACAGCGAGGTCATCTTCCATCTGAAGACGGCCGACGCCACGTTCCCGTACAAGCTGTCCACTCCCGTCGCCGGCATCGTGAATCCGGACGACTACCAGAAGGACAAGCTGCGCGACGGCTTCGCCGTGGACGGCTCCGGCCCGTACACCCTCTCGGTGTCCAAGAAGGGCGACGCGATCACCACGGCCACCTTCACCAAGAACCCCAATTACAAGGGGGCCTTGAAGGTGAACAACAGCAAGGTCGAGATGCGTTCCTTCGCGGACGCCACCGCCATGGGCAGCGCGCTGTCCAAGGGCGACATCGACGTCATGACGCGCACCATGTCGCCCGAGCAGATCGAGAAGCTCGGCGCCGCCACGGACGGCAACATCGACCTCGTCGAGATGCCCGGCCTCGAAATCCGCTACCTGGGCTTCAACACCGATGCCCCGAGCGTGCAGTCGAAGGCCGTACGCGAGGCGATGGCCCAGGTCATCGACCGCGGCGAACTCGTCTCCAAGGTCTACGGCACCGAGGCCGAGCCGCTCTACTCGATGGTCCCGGCGACCATCACCGGTCACTCGAACTCGTTCTTCAACAAGTACGGCGACCCGAGCGTCACCAAGGCCAAGTCGACGATGGTCAAGGCCAACATCACCACCCCGGTGAAGCTGACCATGCACTACACGACCGACCACTACGGCTCGGCCACCAAGGAAGAGTTCCAGCAGCTGCAGAAGCAGCTCAACGACAGCGGCCTGTTCGACGTCAGCATCCAGGGCACCGCCTGGTCGACGTTCCGCCCGGCCGAGCAGAAGGGCAAGTACGACGTCTACGGGATGGGCTGGTTCCCTGACTTCCCCGACGCCGACAACTACCTCGCGCCGTTCCTGGACAAGGACAACACCCTCGGCTCGCCGTACGCCAACCCCAAGATCATGAACACCCTGATCCCGGAGTCCCGCCGCGAGGCCGACCGCCTCGCCGCCTCCAAGAGCCTCACGGCCATCCAGGACATCGTCGCCACCGACGTCCCGCTGATCCCGCTGTGGCAGGGCAAGCAGTACGTCGCCGCCCGCGACGACGTCACGGGCACCGCGTACGTGCTCAACTCCTCCTCGACCCTCCAGCTCTGGGAGCTGGGCCGAGGCGTGGGCAACTGACAGCCCCGACCGCCGGCACGTGACGATCCAAAGGCACGTGCGGTGAACAAGCTCAACCAGTGGCCAGTCCTGCCGAACGCGGCGGGACTGGCCATCGGCCTGTTGACGGTGTTCAGGTTCCGGGAACTCGGCGAGGGCTGACCCGGTCCCGTACATGCGGAGAGGGCGCCCCTGTCAGGAAGGGGCGCCCCCTCCCCCATTAAGGCAGGCATCAGAGAAAGCCAAAGCGCCCGCGCCAACC
>NZ_JBHXME010000099.1:37005-40221 GCF_042721125.1 Streptomyces sp. NPDC058469 | reverse complement strand
AGTGGAACTCCACGACGACGGACTGCTCGTCGACGCCGACGTGCTGCGCCGCGTACGCGATCTCTACGTGGCCGAACCCTCTCCTTGCCGCGCTCTCCACTCTGGCCATAGCCGGGGCGGGCGTGGCACCCGCGGTCGCCGCACCCCAGGTGGCGCCGAAGGCCGCCGCGGTGACCGTCGACTTCGCCGGTACCGTATCGCTCAGCAACTGCTCCGGCTCGGTCATCCGGTTCCCGGGCTCGGCCGACACCGCCCCGGCGCTCGTGCTGACCAACGGGCACTGCCTGGAGACCGGGTTCCCGGCGGCCGGCCAGGTCATCACCGGCCAGTCCTCCAGCCGTACCTTCGGGCTGCTGAACTCGGCCGGCACCAAGGTCGCCACGCTCCGCGCCAACCAGGTCGTCTACTCGACGATGACCGACACGGACGTGACGATCTACCGCACCACCACCACGTACGCGGCGATCAAGAGCGCGTACAACATCAGCCCGCTCACCGTGAGCGCCACGCACCCGACCGCCGGCACCGCCATCAAGGTCGTCTCCGGCTACTGGAAGACGATCTACAGCTGCAACGTCGACGGGTTCGTGTACCGGCTGAAGGAGGGCAGCTGGACCTGGAAGGACTCGGTCCGCTACACCTCCGCCTGCAACACCATCGGCGGCACCTCCGGCTCCCCGGTCATCGACACCAGCACCGGCCAGGTCGTCGCCGTCAACAACACGGGCAACGAGGACGGCGAGACCTGCACCGAGAACAACCCGTGCGAGGTCGACGAGAACGGCACGGTGACGGTCCGCGAGGGCATCAACTACGCCGAGGAGACCTACAACATCCCGGCCTGCTTCACCTCGGCCAACGTGCTCGCCCTGAGCGCGACCGGCTGCACACTCCCCAAGCCGTAGGTCAGGGGCGGGAGTCGGCGTTCCGTCGCACGGGACTGCGACGGACCGACCGCCCCGCCAGCACGTCCGTCCGCCGACCGTCCTCGATCACGAAACGGCCGTCGATCAGTACGTGCGGGATGCCCTTCGGGAGCGTTCGCGGCTCCTCGAACGTCGAACCCGCCGCCACCGTCTCCGGGTTGAAGAGGACGAGGTCCGCCTTGTAGCCCTCGCGGACCAGGCCCCGGTCCGGCAGACGCAGGCGCGCCGCCGGGCGGGACGTCAGATGGGCCACGCACTCCTCCAGGGACAGCACGCCCAACTCCCTTGTGTACCGCCCCAGATACTGCGGGAACGTGCCGTACGCCCGTGGATGCGGCTTGGCGCCCTGGAGGATGCCGTCGGAGCCGCCCGTGTGGACGCGGTGCCGCATGATCTGCCGGACGTTCTCCTCGTGGCCCACGTGCTGGAGGATCGACGGGGCGAGCCGGTCGGCCAGGAGGAGATGGCGGGCCGTGGTCCAGCTGTCGAGGCGACGGCCGACGTGGTCCGCCAGCGCGGGACTCTCGACCCCCGCGATCTCGATCGTGTCCCACTCCATCGGCACCCCGTGGCAGCCGTCCGAGCCGATCACCTCCAGGTGGTGGCGGATGCGGTCGGCCGTGTCGTCGTCCGCCAGGCGCTTCAGGATCTCCTCGGGGCCGCCCTCGCTCGCCCAACTCGGCAGCATGGCCACGAGGGTGGTGCAGCCGGGGGTGTACGGGTAGGTGTCGAGGCTGATGTCCGCGCCGGACGCCAGCGCCTCGTCCAGGAGGGTCAGCAGCTCCGGTGCCCGGCCCTCGTTCACGCCGAAGTTCATGGTGGCGTGGGCCAGGTGGAGGGGGCAGCCGGCCTCCCTCGTCAGCTCCACCATCTCCTCGTAGGCCTCCAGCGCGCCCGCGCCGTAGGAGCGGTGGTGCGGGCAGTAGTAGCCGTCGTACGACGCCACCACCCGGCAGAGTTCGGTGAGTTCGGCGTCCTTGGCGTACATGCCGGGGGTGTAGGTGAGCCCGGACGACATGCCGACCGCGCCCTGTTCCATCCCCTCGGCGACCAACTGCCGCATCCGGTCCAGCTCCTGGGGTGTCGCGTCCCGGTCCTCCCAGCCGACGGCGAGCATGCGGACCGTGCCCTGCGGGATCAAGTAGGCCGCGTTGACGGCGATTCCACGCCCCTCGAAACCGGAGTCGAGACGGTCCAGGTACTCGCCCACCGACCGCCAGTCGAAGTCGATGTCGTCGCCGTGGCCGTTCCACCCGGTGATCGCCCGGCGCACCTCGGCGAGTGTGCGGTCGTCGACGGGGGCGTACGAAAGCCCGTCCTGGCCGATGACTTCGAGGGTCACCCCCTGCGAGGCCTTGGCGCTGTGGTCCGGGTCGCGCAGCAACGCCAGGTCGCTGTGGGCGTGCATGTCGATGAAGCCGGGCGAGAGGACCAGCCCGTCGGCATCCAACTCCCGCCGAGCCTTGGGACGTTGGCAGCCCGCCGCCGCGGCCTCCTGCACGATCGAGACGATCCTGCCGCCGTCGACGACCACATCGGCGCGGTACGACGGTCCACCGCCGCCGTCGACGACGTCCGCGTCCCGGATGACGAGTTCCTCCATGCCGGTGCCTCCAGGGGGCTAGAAGGGCCTTGAGAAGCAGGGGTCCTAGAAGAACGTACGGATGTAGTCGACGACCGTCCCGTCCGCCTCCGCCACCGGAATCAGCTGCCACTTGTCGAAGGACGTGCAGGGGTGGGACAGCCCCATGCCGATCCAGTCACCCACCTCAAGGTCCGCCTCCGGGGTCGTCCGCAGCCAGGCGTGCTGGTCGGACAGCCCGGTGACCTCGATGCCACTCGCCGGGCGCTCCGTGCCGTCCCGGCGGACGACCTGGGCGAAGGGGAGGTCAAGGTCGTAGGCCGCGTCCCGCTTGCCCGCGTTGGCGAAGGCCTGCTCGGGGGAGGGGCGGGAGACGACCTGCGCCCAGAGCCGGAACGCGGGCTCCAGGGCGCCCTCCTCGGGGATGCGGGTGAAGGGGGTGATCTCGCGGTAGTGGCCGTCGTCGTGCGAGACGTAGGCACCCGAGCGCAGCAACTTCAGCGCGGGGAGCGAGAGTTCGGGCAGCTCGGCGAAGACGTCGGCCACCGCGTCGAACCACGCGCTGCCACCCGCGCTGACCACGATCTCGTCGAGCCCGCCTCCCGCGAAGCGTCCGTCCTTGTCGAAGTCCACGGCGAGCGCGGTCAGTTGACGCAACCACGTGTGCACCCGCTCGGGGTCCGCCCGCGGCACCTCCCCCTCGTACCC
>NZ_JBHXME010000099.1:0-36995 GCF_042721125.1 Streptomyces sp. NPDC058469 | reverse complement strand
CGGCCGACCTGTCGCATCAAGCGGTTGTGGCGCCAGCCCGTTACGCGGTCCGCGTCCCTACGGCGGCCACCGCGTCCGCGACCGCCGCGCACTCCGCCTCCGTGCGCACGCCGGTGCGGGCGCCCTCGCCGGCGGCCAGTTCGACGACGACGTCCACCGGGCGGGCGGCGCCGCGCAGGGCCGCGTCCATCAACTCGACCCCGCGCACGGAGTCGACGTAACAGATGAAACGGAAGTCCTCGTCGGCGTCCAGTTGGCCGGAGATCCACTTCAGGGCCGCCGGGTCGACCAGTTCGTTCGCGAGGAAGATCCTGGCGATCCCGAACTCCCTGGCCACGCGCACCTGGTGGGGGACCGCGAGGGTGATGCCCCAGGCGCCGTGGGCGAGTTGGCGGTGGAAGAGCTGGGGGGCCATGGAGGTCTTGCCGTGCGGGGCGAAGGCGAGGCGGTGGCGGGCCGCGTAGGTCTCCATGAGGCGGAGGTTGTGGTCCAGGCGCTCGGCGGAGAGGGCGAGGACCGGGGTGGTGAAGCCGCCGGTGAAGAGGTTGCGGCGCTGGGCCGCCAGCTCGGCGACGGTGAGGCCGTCCGCGTCCGGGGGGAGGCCCTTGAAACGGTGGTCGACGCGTTCCCCGGCGAGCCGGGCGAGCGCTTCGGTACCGGTGTCGCGGACCATGGGGCCTCCCTGAGCTGGACTGTTGCAATCTCTGCAACCTTCATTGCGTATATCGCTTACCGCTGTCTAACATCTCGCCCAACACCGGGTCAACGGATCCGCCGCCACCCGGCGCACCGACGAGGAGCCATCACCATCGTGACCGCCGACGGACAGTCCACCGCCGCCCGTGACGTCGTGGACGTCGTAGCGCTGGGCGAGTCCATGGTCACGTTCCTACCCAGCCGGCCGGGCCGCCTCGCCGATGTGCCGTCCTTCGATCGCGCCATCGGCGGCGCCGAGTCGAATGTGGCCTGTGTGCTGGCGGCGGCCGGGCACACCGTCCGGTGGGTCAGCCGGGTCGGGGCCGACGGCTTCGGCGATCATCTCGTCGAGACGATCGGCGGGTACGGCGTGGATGTGTCCGCCGTACGGCGTGATCCCGCGCGCCCGACCGGCATCTACTTCCGCACCGCCGGGGACCGGGCCACCGACGCGCACGAGGTGGCGTACTACCGGGCCGGTTCCGCCGCCTCCGCGATGGCCGCGGGCAACGTGGACCTGGCCGCCGTACGGGCCGGGCGGGTGCTGCACCTGTCCGGGATCACCCCGATGCTGTCCGAGGACTGCCTCGGCCTGGTCCGTGAACTGACCGCGATCCGCGCGAACCGCCCGCTGATCTCCTTCGACGTCAACCACCGCCCCGCGCTGGGACGTTCGGCCGACGGGCCGGGCGTGCTGCTGGAGCTGGCGCGCGGCGCGGACCTCGTGTTCGTCGGGGAGGACGAGGCCGCCGAGGTGTGGGGGCTGGTGGGCCCGGACGCCGTGCGGGCCGCGTTCCCCGACCCCGAGACGCTCGTCGTCAAGCAGGGCGGACGCGGAGCCACCGTCTTCCACCGGGGCGACGTCACCTTCGTGCCCGCGCCGCACGTCGACGTCGTGGCCGCGGTCGGCGCAGGCGACGCCTTCGCCGCCGGGTTCCTCTCCGCGACCCTGCGGGGACTTCCCGTACGGGACCGGCTCCGGCACGGCCATCTCACGGCCGCCGCCGCCCTCACCGTGCCCGGTGACCTCGCCGCCCCGCCCGTCCGCGACCACGCCGACCGCCTGGCCGCCCTCGACGACCAGGCGTGGGGGAGACTTCGACTCGGCCCCGGCTGGACCGACGCCGCCGACTGGGCCGACGAGGAGGTACGCACGCCATGAGTCAGACCGTCGACCGCGCACTCAGCATCCTGCCGCTGCTCGCCGAGGGCCCCGCCGACCTCGGCCAGGTCGCCGAGCGCCTCGACGTCCACAAGTCGACGGCCCTGCGCCTCCTGCGCACCCTGCACGAACACGGCCTGGTCTACCGCCAGTCCGACCAGCGCTACCGCCTCGGCGCCCGCCTCATCGCCCTCGCCCAGGAGGCGATGGAGAACCTCGACATCCGCGAGATCGCCCACCCCCATCTCGCACGGCTGAACGAGCAGTGCGGTCATACCGTCCACCTCGCGGTGTACGAGGAGAACGAGGTCCTCTACATCGACAAGGTGGAGAGCCGCTACCCGGTGCGGATGTACTCACGGATCGGGAAGCCGGTCGCCATCACCGTCGCCGCCGTCGCGAAGCTGCTGCTGGCCGATCTTCCGGAGGGCGAGCGCCGGGTGCTCGCCGACAAGCTCGAATACCCCATGTACACGGCTCGTTCCACGCCCAACGCCCCTGCTTTCGTGCGGGAGTTGGAGAAGGTGCGGGAACAGGGCTGGGCCACCGACCTCGGCGGCCACGAAGAGTCCATCAACTGCGTCGCCGCGCCGATCCGGGGCGCCGACGGACGGGTGGCCGCCGCGATGTCGGTCTCCGCGCCCAACGTCGTCGTCACCGCCGACGAACTCCTCACCCTCCTTCCACTGGTCCGTCGCACGGCGGACGCCATCAGTGGCGAGTACTCGGGCAGGACCCCAGCAACCCCTGCAAACGACCCCGCATGAAGGACCTCGTATGACCGAGAAGATCGCGCTCACCCCCAAGACCCACACCACCCCGCCCGCCAAGTTCTCGCACGGCGTCCGCAAGGGGAACCTCCTCCAGGTCGCCGGCCAGGTCGGCTTCCTCCCCGCCGAGGAGGGCAAGCCGCCCACACCGGCCGGCCCGACCCTGCGCGAGCAGACCCTCCAGACCCTCGCCAACGTCAAGGCGATCCTGGAGGAGGGCGGCGCGAGCTGGGAGGACGCGATGATGATCCGCGTCTATCTGACGGACGTGGACCACTTCGCCGAGATGAACGCGATCTACAACGCGTACTTCGAGGAGCAGGAGTTGAAGGCTCCTCCGGCCGCGCGCACGACGGTCTACGTCGGCCTGCCCGCAGGGCTTCTGATCGAGATCGACGCGTTGGCCGTTCTGAGCTGACGCCCCCTCAACTCCCGCACACCGTACGACGGTACGGCGCCCACGTCGGCGCCGAACCGCGATCCCCCCTGCCCGGCTGTGCCCTTCAGGGGGACACCCCCCGAACCCCCCGGACCATGCCCTTACGACCACGAGGACCCCCATGTCCCTACCGCTCGCCGCCACCGCCCCCGCGACACCACCCCACACCGGAGGCCTGCTCCTCCTGCTCGACGGCACGGCAGGCCTGTTGACGGTCGCAGCCCTCGGGATCGCGCTCCTCCTCTTCCTGATCATCAAGGTCAGACTCCAGCCCTTCGTGGCCCTCCTCGCCGTCTCCATAACCGTCGGCCTGCTGTCCGGCCTCTCGGTCACCGAACTCTTCGGCACGGTCCAGCGCTCCGACGCCGTCTCCACCATCGAGTCCGGCATGGGCGGCATCCTCGGCCATGTCGCGATCATCATCGGCCTGGGCACGATGCTCGGCGCGATCCTCGAAGTCAGCGGCGGCGCCGAGGTGTTGGCGTCACGGCTGCTCAATCTCTTCGGCGAGAAGAGGGCCCCGCTCGCGATGGGCCTCACCGGCCTGATCTTCGGTATCCCGGTCTTCTTCGACGTCGGCATCTTCGTCCTCGCGCCGATCGTCTACGCCGCCGCCAAGCGCGGCGGCAAGTCGATCCTGCTCTACTGTCTGCCCCTGCTCGCGGGCCTGTCGATGACCCACGCGTTCCTGCCGCCGCACCCCGGCCCGGTGGCCGCCGCGGGTCTCCTGCACGTCCAGCTCGGCTGGGTCATCCTCATGGGCATCGTCTGCGGCATCCCGGCCGTGCTCGCCGCCTGGGCCTACGCCGCCTGGGTCGGCAAGCGGATCTTCGTCGCCGTACCGCAGGACATGGTCGAGGCAGCGGCCGAGGCGAAGCAGGCGGTCATCGACGAACAGCGTGAGTCGGGCGTCGAGCCGCAGGAGAAGCCCGTGCCGCTCGCCACGGTCCTCGCGATCATCGGTACGCCCCTCGTCCTGATCCTGGCGGCCACCTTCTCGTCGATCGCCTTCGACCCGTCCACCGGCCGCTCGGTCCTGGAGTTCTTCGGCAGCCCCTTCGTGGCCCTCACCATCGCGCTCCTCCTTGCGTACTACCTCCTGGGGCTGAGGCGCGGCTGGTCCCGCAAGTCCCTGGAAACCGTCTCCACCGCGTCCCTCAAGCCGGTCGGCAACATCCTGCTGGTCGTCGGCGCGGGCGGGATCTTCGGCGCCGTCCTCAAGGCGAGCGGGGTGGCGCAGGCCCTGTCGGACACGTTCCACGACGTAGGCCTCCCGGTGCTGGTCCTGGCGTACCTGATCTCGCTGGTACTACGGGTCGCACAGGGCTCGGCGACGGTGGCGATCGTGACGACGGCGGGCATCGTGGCCCCGCTGCTGGCCGAGGGCGACCACTCGCAGGCCTTCGTCGCCCTGGTCATCATGGCCATCTCGGCGGGCTCGATCTTCGCCTCGCACGTCAACGACGGCGGCTTCTGGATGGTGGCGAAGTACTTCGGGATCAGCGAGCGGGACACGTTGAAGACGTGGACGGTGCTGGAGTCGGTGCTGTCCGTCGCGGGCTTCGCGGTGGCGGCCGTACTGAGCCTCTTCGTCTAGAAGTCTGCCCATCCGTGTAGGCGTGTGACCGTGTAGGCGTCTGATAACAAAGTGGGGGCTGGCTGTGCCCGACACAGGATCGTCGACCATACTGCCCGCTGTGGAGCAGCGCATAGGTTCGAGCAGCCAGCCCCTGGAGGGCGCCGGATTCGACCCGGCCTTCGTCCCCGGGCTCACCGCACCCGCCGTGTCCTCCGACAAGCCGGAGGACACGAAGCCGCGGGATGCGGAGCCGGAGGACGCGAAGGCCGAGGAGCCGGCGACACCGGAGGAACCGAACGAGTCGGAAGGGTCGGTCGCGAAGGTCGACGTCACGAAGGTCGACGCAGAGAAGGCCGTTGCCGAAGACGACGATGACGACGCCGACGGTGATGATGCCGACGAAGCCGGCGAGGGTTCGTCCGAGGAGTCGTCCGAGGACGGGCCGGTCTTCGAGGCGTCCGACCGTCGTGCGGAGATCGTCGCGGACGGGAAGGGCGTACGACTGCGCCTGGACGACCAGAGTTGCGAGTTCCGCTGGGACGAGATCGGCGCCATAGAGACCGAGTCCCCGCGCTTCGGCAAGCGTTTCACCATCACGGTGCACACTCCTGACCGCCGTTGGTACCCGATCGAGATCGAGGCGGCGGCCAGGAGCAGGTTCGCCGAGTGGGAGACGCAGTTGGACGCGGTCCTCGACGCGTACTTCGACGACGGCGACGAGGACGAGGCCGAAGGATCCGACGAGGTGGACGAGGCGACGCTTGCCGAGGCGGAGGCAGAGGTCCGCAAGGACTAGGTTCTGTCCGGCGCGGCGCGACCTGCCCGACCCGTTCGATCGTGAAGGGGACCTGAGTACGTGTACTCGGGTCCCCTTGCGTCTGTCTTGTTGTGGACCGGAACGCGGCTCATCGGCGAGCGGGGGAACCATCTCCTCGTGGTGACCAACTGCCGGTCGGATCAGAGCCAGTTCGGGCTGAGGGCGATCGTCCGGAGCTGTTTCATGGTCAGGGCCGGAGACGTGCGGGTCGCGGTGGTGTCCTGGGCGCCGGAGTTGAAGGCGCTGATCACCACCCGCCTGCCGTCGGTCCTGATGGTGTCGACGGTCCACATCACGACACCCGTGCCGCCCTTCTCGCCGGGCCCCTGATGCGTGGCGACCTTCGTGCCGTCGGACAGGACCTCGGCGTCGGAGCCGAACAGGTCGCCCTCGACATCCGACATGTCGGCCTGGACGTTGACCTGCACGAGGGTCTTGCCCTTGCCGTCGTCGACGACGAGATAGCCGAACCCGGAGTCGTCGGTGTCGCCGGCCTCGGACACGGTGAGGCCCTTCGGCAACAGGGTTCGCAGTGTCGACGTGACGGACAGGGCGGCGCCCGTGTCGCTCGGACTCGGCGGTGTGACCGGTGAGTTCGGGTCCACCGGCATCGCGTCGATCGCGTCCCGCCAGGCCGTAGCGGCGGCCAGCTTGGTCAACTTGGCCGGGGACAACGGCGGTTGACTCCTGCTGATCGGCGCGTCCTTCTCGGCGGCGGCGTTCCACTCGCTGATGCTGACGTGCTGCCCCTGCGGGGTGACGAGTTCGGCATTCCACAACTTGGTGTCCACCCGGCGGTCGGGATACTCGTACCCCTGAAGGACCATGACCACCGACCCGTCCGCCAACCGGCTCGTGCCGCACGCGTCGTAGTGCGCGAACGCCTTCCCCGGGCAGTGGGTCGTCTGCCGCGCCTGATCACTCCCCGGCCGCACCCGGCCCAGGCCGACCTCGATGGCCGACGCGCCCTTGCCGTCGTCGTAGACGAGATGGACGTACGGCGACGGTTCCTCGTCCGTGCCGCGGGCCTCGGCCTTCGTGAACTTGCCGCCCGGGAGCAGCTTTTCGAGCGTACGGATGAGCGCGTCGCCGGAGACGGGGGTGGGGGTGGACGAAGAGGCCGAGGTGGAAGTGGCCGCGGAACCCTGTGCCTCGGCGGGGTTTCCGCTCGGCAGGAGCAGTGCGCCTCCTACGCCGACGAGTGCGATACCGGCGGCGCCGCTCATGACGGCGGCGTTGCGGCGCCGCAGCAGGCGTCGGCGGCCCTTGAGGGCACCGGCGGTGGCGAGGGCGGCCCGGTCGGTCTCGAAGGCGTTGCCCGCGTCGTGCAGGCCGGCGGTGAGCCGTTCCTCGAAGGGGTCGAGGGGTTCGCTGTGCTGGGTGTCGGGCATGACGGACCACCGTTTCGCGTAAGAGATGCAAGGGGCCTAGGGAGGTAAGGGGCTGGGACTTGTAAGGGGCTTGAGGGAGAGGGGAGTTGCAGTCGGGGTGCGGGTGTTCAGGGACGGGCGGCGTTCAAGGGCGCGCGTATTCGTCGAGGTTCTCGCCGAGCAGTTCGCGCAGCCGGCCGAGCGCGCGGACGCACCGGGTGCGTACGGCGGCCGAGCTGACGTGCATCACGTCGGCGGTCTCCTCGACGGACCGGTCCTCCCAGTACCGCAGGACGACGACGGCGCGGTCCTTGGCGGGCAGCCGGGAGAGGGCCTGGAGCAGGGTGAGCCGCAACGGCGTGTCGGCGCCGGGAGCGCCGGGGTCGGGCAGGTCGGGCAGGACGTCGGTGGCGCGCTCGGTACTGCTGCGGCGCCGTTGGTGGGCGAGGTAGGTACGGGTGAGGACGGTCTGGGCGTACCCGGCGGGGTTGCCGACCCGGGACAACCGTCCCCAGCCGACGTACAGCTTGCCGAGGGTCTCCTGGACCAGGTCCTCCGCGAGATGCGTGTCCCCGGCGGTCAACAGGCAGGCGGACCGATAGAGATGCCCGGCGCGCGCTGAGGCGAACTCCGCGTACTCGTCGGCACGTTCCTGTCGTCTCATGCCTGATCCCCCTGTTTCCGCGGGCTGTTGCCGGCACCGCCCTCACTTGTACTGATGCGGTGGGCTCACAGAAATGTTTCAGGTCGGTCGGATCGGCGGAGCGGACAGGTCCGACAGGCGCAGGGCACGTAGGGCCCAACAGGCTGATCAGGTAGGGCACTTCACGGGTTGTGGTGGTCGGCCTCATCGTGGCGGCGATCTTCACGCTGTTCGCGATCGGGTCGGGCGGAGCGCCGACCTGAACCGCTCGACGCGACACACATGCGCCCCGAACGCGCCCGCCCCGCACTCCCGCCCGCCGGAGCATCGGCGTCGGGGCCACCTTGCCCTGCGGGGCCGCCGTGAGGACCATGTCCCTGACCAGGCAAGTCCGTCGCGCAGCGAGGGGAACTGTCGTGTTCGACAACCTGAAGGACCTGGGGAAGCTCAAGGACAAGGCCGAGGAGATCGCCGAGGACCACGGTGACAAGATCGCCGACGGGCTGGAGAAGGCCGGTGATCTCATCGACGAGAAGACGGACGGCAAGCACAGCGCGCAGATCGACACCGCGGTCGACAAGGCGCGGGGTTTGGTGGAGAAGCTCGCTGAGGATGCCAAGGACGCGGACCACAAGGACTGACCGGCGGGTTTGAACTCACCCAGGTTGAACTCACCCAGGTTGAACTCAAACAAGGTGAACTCTCAGCCCACGGGGTCGAGTTCGTCGCTCCCCGTCGGGAGCGTCCGCATCGTGCGGAGCGGCGACAGGAAGTTCGGGAGGACACTCGCCGTCATGCCGGCCGCGCCGATCCACAGCGTCGCCGTGGCTCCGAACACCGAGCCCGACGCCCCGCCCAGCAGTCCGCCCAGCGGGATCCCGCCCCAGGACACGAACCTGGCCGTCGCGCTCACCCGGCCCAGGAGCCGGTCCGGGGTGAGGGCCTGTTGGAAGCTCGACTGGGCCACGACCCGGATGACTCCGCCGAGGGAGAGCGACGCGAGGCCGACCGCCGCCACGCACACGCTCCAGCCCGGGTGTGCCAACGGCATCAGGACCGTCAGCGGACAAGTCACCAGTGACGCGAGCCAGATGACCCGGCCCTGGCCGACCCGCCGCGCGACCCTGGTCGCCGACAGCGCGCCCAGCAGAGCACCGCAGCCCATGCCCGAGAGGACGAGGCCGATACCGGAGGAATCGAGTCCCGACTCCCGCTCCAGGAAGACCAGCAGCATGGTCTGGTACATCACCAGGAAGAGGTTGAAGATCGCGTCGCTCAGCATGATCGCGCGCAGGGCGGGGTACTTGAGGACGAACCTCAGGCCCTCCTTGATGTCCCGGCCCAGCTGAGGGCGCTCGCTCGGCCCCAACTCCCGTTCCGGCAGCGGTTCCTGCCTGCGGATGCTGATGGCCAGCAGCCCCGACATGGCCATCCCGGCCGCGCTCACCAACAGCGTCGCGGGCGCGCCCACCCAGCCGACCAGCGGCCCGGCCACCCCCGGCCCGCTGATGCTGGTCACCGAGCGGATCGCCGAGAGCTTCGAGTTCCCCTCCACGAGGTTGTCGCGCCCCACCAGATGCGGCAGATAACTGACGTACGCGACATCGAAGAAGACCGTCAGCACCCCGTGGACCAACGCGACCGCGTACAGCCACCACACGGTGAGCAGACCCGCCCACCACGCCACCGGCACCGTCACGAGGACCAGCGCCCGCGCGAGGTCGGTGCTGATCATCACCGACCGTTTCCGCATCCGGTCCACCCACGCGCCCGCCGGCAGCCCGACCAGCAGCGAACCCGCCGTGGTCATCGCGGTCAGCAGCCCGACCTGGAACTCGTCCGCGTCCAGAGCCACGATGGCGACGAGAGGCAGCGCCAGAAAGATGATCCGGTCACCGAACTGCCCGAGCGCGGTGGCGGCGAACAGCCGCCCGAAGTCCGGTTCGCGCAGCAGTCCGAGCCGCGAGGGTAAAGGCATACGAGGCACCTGCCGGGAGGTCGACGTCACGGATGATCACGTCAACCTAGCCGAGCGGTGAGGAGCGCGACCCGACAGCGGCCGCACTCCTCACCGTCCCCGTTCACTGAGCGCTACGGCAACGCGTGCACATGCGCCCCCACCGAGTTCGACCACGAACTACCCGCGGCCGCGTCCCAGTTGGTCGACCATGTCATCGCGCCCCGCAGGTCGGGGTACGTCTTCGACGGCTTGAAGGTGCCGCAGTTGGTGCCGGCCGTGAGGCAGTCGAGGGCGTTGTTCACGATGGTGGGGGAGACGTAGCCGCTGCCGGCCGCGCTCGTCGAGGCCGGGAGGCCCAGGCCCACCTGGGAGGGGGAGAGGCCGCCCTGGAGCTGGATGCAGGCGAGGGCCGTCAGGAAGTCCACCGTGCCCTGGCCGTAGACCTTGCCGTCGCAGCCCAGCATCGTGCCGCTGTTGTAGTACTGCATGTTGACGACCGTGAGGATGTCCTTCACGTTCAGGGCCGTCTGGAAGTACGCGTTCGACGTCGACTGCATGTCGATCGTCTGGGGGGCCATCGTGATGACGAGGGACGAGCCCGCCTTTGAGGAGAGGGAGCGCAACGCCTGCGACATGTACGTCGCGTTGATGCCGTTCTCCAGGTCGATGTCGACGCCGTCGAAGCCGTACGTCTGCATCAGTGAGTAGACCGAGTTGGCGAAGTTCGTCGCGGACGTCGAGTCGCTCACCGAGATCGTGCCGTTCTGGCCGCCGATCGAGATGACGACCTTCTTGCCGGCCGCGTGCTTGGCCGCGATGTCCGCCTTGAACTGGTCGACCGTGTAGCCGCCGAGGCCGGCCGAGTCGAGCGTGAAGGAGACCGCGCCCGGAGTCGAGGTCGCGTCCGCGAAGGCCACCGCGATGATGTCGTACTGGGAGGAGACGGCCGAGAGCTTCTGGACGGTCGCGCCGTTGTTGAAGTTCTGCCAGTAGCCGGTCACCGCGTGCTTCGGCAGGGAGCCGCTTCCGCCCCCGCCCGTCGCCGTCGTCGTGCCCGTCACCGCCGTCGACTTGCCCGACTCACCCGCCGAGTTGGTTGCCGTGACCTGGAAGGAGTACGAGGTGGAGGCCGTAAGTCCCGTGATGGTGGCGGACGTTCCCGTCACCGCCGTGATCTTCGTGCCGCTGCTGTAGACGTTGTAGCCCGTCGCTCCCGACACCGCGCTCCACGCCAGGGAGACGGACGAGGACGTCGTCGAGGGCACGGTCAGGCCGGTGGGCGTCGCCGGGACCGTGGGGGCCGGGTCGCTGCCACCGCCGCCGTCCGGGCCGTAGACCGAGATGTCGTCCGCGTAGTACGCGGCCTGTCCGTACCAGCCGTGCGTGTACACCGAGACGGACGTGGTTGACGAGCCCGTCGTGAATGTCGTCGACAGCTGCTTCCAGGACGTGGTGTCCGGGGTCCAGGTCGAGACGTCCGTCGTGCCCGTGCCGGTGACGCCGAGGTAGGAGTACCCGCCCTGCACCCAAGCGCTCAGCGTGTACGTCGAGTTGGGCTTCACCGCCACCGACTCGCTGCACTGGGCGTTGTCCTGGCCGGCCGGCGTGCCCTTCAGCGCGGACGCGCCGCCGTGCACCGGGGACGAGACGGTCGTGCCGCTGCCCGCCGTACAGGTCCAGTTGGTCAGGCCCGACTCGAAGCCGGCGTTCTTGGCGTTGTTGATGTCGGCGGCGGACGCCTGGCCGGTGCCCGCGAAGGAGAGAGCGAGGGCGGCCATGGCGACCCCGGCCCACAGACGTCTTTTCCTGAGTACGGGCATGCCTGGTGCGCGGTCCACTGATGCCTCCGGTGGGGGAGTTTGGAGGGGACTGTGACGACGGTGGCCACCGCTGGAAGTCCAGAGTTGGTCCAGACCAATCTGATGTCAAGAGGTCCAGACCAACTTCGCCCGCACCGGTTTCGGTGCCCCGGCCGCGATCGGATGCTCGACCTGCCCCGTTTTGGCGTGTTGTGTGCGATGACAGTTGCCGCACAGCTACAGAAACGCTGTTCTCCGGTCACAGGGGCGTGGTTACAGTGCTGAGGTAGTCACGCAATGAAGTCAACTCGGCGTACCGGAGTAATGCCGGCGAGCCGACAGGCTCGAAACGGGGAGCTGCGCGTGCCAACTGCCATTGCCGTGACCAGCGCCGACATGGCGCTGCCGCCACAGGACGAACGGACCCTGCCCGCCGTCGTCCTGCGGGACCTGGACCAACGACCGCTGGACCAGGCGCTGTCGGAGATGCAGGCCCTGATCGACCAGCACGGGCATGTCGTCGTCGTGTCCTCGCAGGCCGTGTCCGAGGGCGTGGACCGACGGCTGCACACGATCCGGTCCATCCTGGAGAGCGACCGGATCGCCCTGTTCCGTCCGAATCTGCCCCCGCTCGGACTCGCCGTCCTGGCCCGGCAGTTGAGGCAACTCGCGTCCTGCGACCTCAGCCCCGGCGTCCTCGCCTCGGCCGGCCGGCTGCTCACCCACTACATCCACGCCGGCGCGCTGCTCGGCTCGGTCACCAAGCTGGACCGGGTCCCCGTCGGCCTCAAGTCGCACGCCAAGTCCTGGGTGCCCGGCAGCCAGTTCGCGGTGATCGCCCACCCCGAGCCGCAGTTGGTCCGGGTCGGCCCCGGAGTCACGCTGGAGGGACCGGAGTTCGGCACCTGGATGCTGGTCGCCAAGGGGCAGCTGCAGTCCGACTGGATCGGCACCACCCTCGCCCCGGCGTGGAACGCGATGGGGCTGCGCGAGGCCACCCTGCCCGCCGAGTCGGTGAGTTGGTGGGGTACGAGCAAGCTGATCGAGTTCTGTACATATCTGCCCGACCTGTCGGTGCTGTACCAACTGGTCACCTCTGTACGGCAGTCCGTGTGCCACTGGTGCGGCATCGACGTCATCGGCGATCGTTGTGTCTTCTGCTCCGCCACACCGCCCGTTCACGAGAACCAAACATCGAGCGGATAAGTCCTCAACTCACAGGACACGCTTACAGCACACGATTTCGCTCGACCCGGTTCGATCCGCTCGATCCGCTCGATCCGCTTATTTCCGCTCGACCGATATCCCCAATGAGGTTGTACGGTTCATGAACTCCCGTCAGCGCCGCGGCGTGATACTCCTGCTCCTGTCGGTGATCTGCGCCCTCGGCGCGTTCGCCGGCGTCCTCTCCGTCATCCGTGACGTGAAGTCCAAGGTCGGCCCCGAGGTCACGGCGTACCAGCTCAAGACCGACGTGGCGCCGTACACCACCCTCACCACGGCCCAGTTCAAGAAGATCGAGATGCCCAAGCGGTGGCTCTCGGACAACGCCGTGACGGATCTCCGCCAGATCGCGGGCAAGATCGCCGTGACCACGCTGCGCGAGGGCTCCCTGCTGCAGACCGACATGATCGTGAACCAGCCGGCACTGCAGCCCGGGCAGCAGGAGGTCGCCATCATGATCGACGCGGCGACCGGCGTCGCCGGCAAGATCACACCGGGCTCCACGGTCAACGTGTACGCCACCTTCCAGGGCGCGAAAGTGGGCGACCCCGACCAGTCCAAGATCATCGTGACCAACGCGAAGGTCATCGACGTCGGCCACATCACCGCCCTCGACCCCGGCAGCAACAGCGACAAGAACCAGCAGCAGTCCACCGACGGCGTGCCGATCACCTTCGCGCTCTCCACGCTCGACGCCCAACGGATCACCTACGCCGAGTCGTTCGCCGAGCGGGTGCGGCTCGCGCTGGTGGCACCCGGCAGCGATACGACCGTGCCCGACAAGGACCGGACGTACGAACTCGCGAAGGACAAGTGAGAGGCCCGCATGCCCACCAGGATTCTTCCGGCGGTCGGTGACGCGGACGCCATCCGCGCCATCACCACCCTGCTCAGCCAGCTCCCGGACGCCGACCCGGTGGCCCCGGTGGCCGACTCGACGCAGCTCATCGACACCCTGGCCCGGCTCGCCGCCGAGTCCGTCGACGAGCTGCCCGAGGTCGTGGTGGTGCATGAACGCATCGGTCCCGTCCCCGCGTTGGAGCTGGTCCGCGAGGTCGCGCTGCGCTTCCCCGCGGTGGGCGTCATCCTGGTCACCACGGACGCCAGCCCCGGCCTCTTCCAGGCCGCCATGGACTCCGGCGCCCGCGGCCTGATCGCCCTGCCGCTGAGCTACGAGGAGTTGGCCAACCGCGTCCAGGCCGTCGCCGCCTGGTCGGTGGGCGTACGGCGCCATCTGGGCCACGGCGGCGACGTGTTCACCGGCGTCGGCGGCACCGTCGTCACCGTCAGCGGCTCCAAGGGCGGCGTCGGCGCCACCCTCGCCGCTATCCAACTCGCCCTCGCCGCCCAGGTGTCGGGCCGTACCGTCGCGCTCGTCGACATGGACCTCCAGACCGGCGACATCGCCTCCTACCTGGACGTCCAGTTCCGCCGTTCCGTCGTCGACCTCGCCGCGATCACCGACATCTCGCCCCGCGTCCTGGCCGACGCCGTGTTCCGGCACGACACGGGCATCGCGCTGCTGCTCGCCCCCGGCGAGGGCGAACGCGGCGAGGAGGTCACCGACCGGGCCGCCCGCCAGATCGTCAGCGCGCTGCGCTCCCGCTACGAGGTCGTCGTCATCGACTGCGGCGCCCAGATGAGCGGCGCGAGCGCGGCGGCCGTCGAAATGGCCGACACGGCCCTGCTGTTCACCACCCCGGACGTGGTCGCCGTACGCGCCGCGAAGCGCACCGTGCGGATGTGGGACCGGCTGCAGATCCGCAAGGCGGAGGAGACGACCATCGTCGTCAACCGGTACACACGCGGTACGGAGATCCAGCCGGCGCTCATCCAGCGCATCACCGGCACGACGGTCGCCGCGACAGCGATCCCCGCCAACTTCAAGGAACTCCAGGGCGCGGTGGACGCCGGCCGCCTGCACGAACTCGACAACAAGAGCGTGGTCAAACAGGCCCTTTGGGGTCTCGCGGGCGAACTGGGACTGGTCAAGGTCCCCGAAGTCGCCCAGAAGAGCGGGCGGTCTCGGGGCGGCGGCGATCGCGGCTCGGTGAGCTTCCGGCGTCGTAGGGAGTGAGAGGGATGCGTATGTCTTCGATGTCTGCCGTGCCTTCGACGGCCTCGCGAGAGCGGGACCGGAACCGGGACCGGGACCGGGGCCAGACCACCATCGAGTTCCTCGGCATGACCCCGCTGATCATTCTGACGCTGGTGCTGATGTGGCAGTTCGTGCTGGTGGGGTACACCTTCACGCTCGCGGGGAATGCTGCGGACGAGGCGGTGCGGGCGGGGACGGCCGCCCCGCCCGGCGAGCGCGCCGCCGCCTGCCAGCAGGCGGGCCTCGACAAGCTGGACGGCGCGTGGAAGGGGGACGCCACGGTGACCTGCGGAGGCACGGGCTTCGTCACGGCCGACGTCACCCTCAAGGTGCCCGTCCTCTTCCCGGGCTCGATCGGCTTCCCCTTCACGGTGCACGGCCACGCGGGCGCCGTAGAGGAGGCGAAGGACTGAGATGCCGAAGAGCAGGAGTGAGAAGGGGAGGAGGGACCGTGGCCAAGTCGCCATCGAGTACCTCGGGTTCATCCCGATCCTGATCCTCGTCGCCATGGCGGGCGTACAGCTCGGGCTGATCGCGTACACCGCGATCCAGGCCGGTACGGCGGCCCGGACCGGGGCGCGCAGTGCCTCGCTGGAGCAGAACTACGCACAGGACTGCAAGGACGCGGTCAGCGGATTCCTGGCGGGCGGCACCAGTTGCAGCCGGGCGGACCTGGGCACGTCCGTCCAGGTCACCTCCACCGTGAACATCCCGTCGATCGTGCCCGGTTGGGACTTCGGCACGGCCAGCAAAACAGCCACCATGCCGCTCGACCACTGAACGCGGAGCAAGGAGCACAGGACTCATGGGTCTGCGGGAACGCGTCAACCATCCCGAGGAGGACGGCCATCGGGGCGAGGACGGACACATGGTCGCCTCGTACCGCGCCAAACTCCTGGAGGAGATCGACCTCGCGGAGATGAGCGCGCTGGCCGCCGCCGAGCGACGGGCCCGCCTTGAACGGGTGCTCGGGCACATCATCAGCCGTGAGGGGCCGGTCCTCTCGACGGTCGAGCGCTCGCAGTTGATCCGCCGGGTCGTCGACGAGGCGCTCGGCCTCGGCATACTCGAACCGCTCCTCGAAGACGCGTCGATCACCGAGATCATGGTGAACGGCCCGGACGCGATCTTCGTCGAACGAGGCGGCCGCGTCGAGCAGTTGCCGCTCCGCTTCCCCTCCCACGACCAGCTGATGCAGACGATCGAGCGGATCGTGTCGACCGTCAACCGCCGGGTGGACGAGTCGAATCCGATGGTCGACGCGCGGCTGCCGTCCGGCGAACGCGTCAACGTGATCATCCCGCCGCTGTCCCTGACCGGCGCCACGCTCACCATCCGCCGCTTCCCGCGCTCCTTCACGCTCCAGGAGATGGTCGGCTTCGGCTCGCTGGACGAGCACATGCTGTACCTCCTCGCGGGCCTGGTGCACGCGAAGTTCAACATCATCGTGTCGGGCGCCACGGGCACCGGGAAGACCACACTCCTCAACGCGCTCTCCGGCCTGATCCCGGAGACCGAACGCATCATCACCATCGAGGACTCCGCCGAACTCCAGCTCCAGCAGTCGCACGTGATCCGCCTGGAGGCACGCCCCCCGAACGTCGAGGGCAAGGGCCAGGTCACGATCCGCGACCTGGTGCGCAACTCGCTCCGCATGCGCCCGGACCGGATCGTCGTAGGAGAGGTCCGAGGCGGCGAATCGTTGGACATGCTCCAGGCGATGTCCACGGGCCACGACGGCTCCCTCGCCACGGTCCACGCGAACAGCGCGGAGGACGCGCTGATGCGCCTGAAGACCCTGGCGTCCATGTCCGAGGTCGAGATCCCCTTCGAGGCGCTGCACGACCAGATCAACAGCGCCATCGACGTCATCATCCAGCTCACCCGCTTCGCCGACGGCGCCCGCCGCATCACCGAGATCGCCCTCCTCGACAGCCACGGCAGCGAGCCGTACCGGCTGGCGACGGTGGCCCGCTTCAGCCCGCAGCCCATCTCCGCCGACGGCCGGGTCTACGGCACGTTCGAGTACTTCCCGCTCTCGCGCCGCACCGCCGACCGGCTCTACATGGCGAGCCAGCCCCTGCCGCAGGCCTTCGGCGTCGCCCACACCGCGGAACAGCTCGCCCTCAGAGAAGCCAGTAGGTAGGGACCGACCCCATGGATCTCCAGACGATCGTCACGCTCACCACCGGCATCACCCTGCTGACCTGTGTCCTGGGCGTCGCGGGCCTGCACGCCTACGCCATGGGCAAGGCACAGCGCGCGGCCCTGGTCGACCGCCTCTCCTCGACCGGTCAGATCGAGGTGGGCCGCGTCCGCCGCTTCCGCGACCTGGACCGCCGACTGCGCCGTACGCGGCTCGGCCGGCAGCTCGAACTGCGGCTGGCGGCAACGGGTCTGGACATGACGCCGGGCGAGTTCTTCGTCTACATGCTGGCCACGGTGGCTGCGCTCTGGCTGATCGGACAGGCGTCGCTCGCGCCCTTCTTCGGGCCGATAGCAGGCCTGTTGGGCATCGGGGTGGCCATCCAGTTCCTCAACTGGCAACGCCAGAAGCGCATCGAGAAGTTCATCAACCAACTCCCCGAACTGGCCCGCATCATGGCCAACGCCACCCACGCCGGCCTCGCGCTGCGCACCGCGATCAGCATGGCGGCGGAGGAGCTGGAGGCACCGGCCGGGGAGGAACTCGCCAAGGTCACCAACCAGTTGGCGGTCGGCGCCTCGATGGACGACGCGCTGAGCGAGCTGGCGGACCGCCTCCCGTCCCGCGAACTCGTCGTACTGGTAACCACGTTGGTGCTCTCCAACCGGGCGGGCGGCCAGGTGGTCAGCGCCCTGCGCAACCTCACGGAGACCCTGGAGGAACGCAAGGAGACCCGGCGCGAGGTCCGCACCCAGCTCTCCCAGGTCAACATGACGTCGTACGCCGTTCCGGTGATGGGCGTGGGCGCCCTCTTCCTGATGAACGGCGTCAAACCCGGCGCCCTGGACCGGATGACGGGCTCCCCGATCGGCCAGGCGTGCGTGATCATCGCGTTCGGGCTGTACGCGGTGGGCTTCATCCTCATCCGCCGCCTGTCACGCATCGACGTCTGAGGGGGGAGACCTGATGATCGCACTCGTACTCGGCCTGGTCATGGGCCTCAGCGTCTGGGGCGTCTTCGCGGGCATCCGCATGTACCGCGCGGACGCGAAACTCCCCAGCGACCTCGTCCTCGCCCTGGAGGTCGGCGCGACCCGCACGGGCGCGGTCGACTCCCTCATCGACCGCATGGGCATGCGCTACGCCCCGATGGTCCTGCGCCTGATGGGCCCGAAGCTGGTCGCCAAGTACCGCCGCAAGATAGACCTCGCGGGCAACCCCGGCGGCCTGACCATCGACCGCTACGCGGCCCGCCGGGCGGTCTACGGCTTCCTCGGCGGCTTCGGCGGCCTGCTGATGCTGCTGGAAGGGCACTACATCGTCGCCGTCATCCTGTTCGCCTTCGGCGCGTTCTGGACGGAGGTCGGCATCTGGTCGGCGATCCGCATCCGCAAGGACGTGATCGAGCGGACCCTGCCGGACTTCCTCGACGTACTGGCGGTCGTGGTGAGTGCCGGGCTGGGCTTCCGCCAGGCCCTGGACAGGGTGGCGTCGAAGTACGAGGGCCCCTGGGCGGACGAACTCCGCATCACGCTACGGCAGATGGACCTCGGCATGAGCCGCCGAGCCGCGTTCACGGAGCTCCGGCGACGCAACGACAGCGAGCAAGTCGCCATGTTCGTCACGGCGTTGCAGCAGGGGGAGGAACTGGGCGCGCCGATCGTCGACACCCTGGTCTCCCTGGCGAAGGACATGCGCCGCACGGACGCGCAGAACGCCCGCCGGAAGGCGGCCCGCGCGGTCCCCAAGGCCACCATGATGATCACCACGTTCATGGTCCCGGCCACGATGCTGCTCCTCGGCGCGGGGCTGCTGCTCGGCTCCGGCACGGACTTCAGCACGATCACGGGCAAATAGGGACGGACGGGGGCGACGGGGGCTATGGCGACTGCGGACGAACGCGGACGTACGGGACTGCTGCGGCGGCGTCCCAAACCACCGGAGATCACGACACCGCCGGCGGGGACGGTGCTGCCGGACCACGTGCGGTCGGGGGCGTCGGACATACCGGTCACCTCGGTGACGCCGGCGTTGCCGGTGGGATGGGTGCCGGTGGGGGGCTGGCTTCCGGGGGTGCCGAGGCCACCGGCGCAGCCGGGTGCGGAACGGTTGGCCGCCGACGGTGGGGATGCCCCACAGGGGCCACCCGCACCCGACAACGAAAGCGAAACGGGTGGTGCGGGTGCGAGTCAGATCCCGGCCGAAGGCCGGGAAGTCGCCCTACCCATCCAGATCAGCGCCCTACAAGCAATGTGCAGGCAGGTCTTCGGCTTCCGCCTGGCGATGATCGCCCTGGCCGCTCCCTCCGCCCTGGTCAACGCCACCCCCGGCGTAGCCACCCGCCTAGTAGGCGCAGCCGTAGTGGTCACCTTCATGGCCTCCTACGTCCTGTTCAGGGACTGGGAACGCTTCGGCCCCCTGCTCCTCCGCCACCCCTCCCTCCTGGCCGTGGACACCCTCTTCGGCTCCCTCCTCCTCATCTCGGCAGGGCCCACCAGCACGCTCGCCTACGTCAGCGTCTGCACCCCCCTCCTCGCCGGCATCGTCTACGGCTGGCGAGGCGCCGGCTGCTTCGCGAGCCTCCAGGCCGTGATCCTGGTGCTGGCGCAGACCGCCGCGGCGGACGCCCACAAGGTCGTGGCGCAGACCTTCCTGCTCCCCGGCCTGTGCGTGATCGCCGGCGCGATGGGAGTGACCCTGCGCAACCTGATGCTCCGCTTCGGCGAAGCCACGACCGCGTTGACGACGGTCCAGGCCCGCCTGGCCGTAACGGAGGCGGTGGGAGCGGAACGGGCGCGTCTGGCACGGGAGTTGCACGACTCGGTGGCGAAGACCCTGCACGGCGTGGCGCTCGCGGCGGACGGCCTGGCCGGTTCGGCGGGCGCGGAGCGCATGAACCCGACCCTGATCAGACAACAGGCGGAGCTGGTGGCCCGCTCGGCCCGCAGGGCGGCCGCGGAATCCCGCGAACTCCTGGCGGACCTACGGCGCGAGTCCAGCCCGGACGAGGGCACGGACGTACTCGTGGAACTGGCCGCCCGTACAAGGGACTTCAGCACCAGGACCGGCCTGCCCACGACCTACCGCCCGATCGGCGAACACGGCGTGCCGCCGGTCCCGCCCGCCGTGGCACGCCAACTCCTCACCATCGCGACGGAAGCGATGGAGAACGCCCACCGTCACGCGACCCCCACGAAGGTCGACGTGGAGGCCGGAGTCCACGACAAGCTCCTCCGCATCAGCGTCTACGACGACGGCCGCGGCCTGCCTCCCGGCACCACCCTCGAACAGCTGCGCAGGGCAGGCCACTTCGGCCTGGTCGGCATGGTCGAACGGGCGGCGTCGGTCGGCGCCCGCATCCGCATCGGCAGAGGCGGCCACGACGCGGGCACGGAGGTCCGACTGGAACTCCCACTGGGAGCCCTGACGACAGCGAAGACATAAGCCGCACGCGGCCGGAGTCGGAGCCGTACCGTACCCATCCCCCCACACAGACGACCCGAGAGGAGGCAGCGATGCCGGACCAGACGACGCCCCACCCCGGCGCTCCACAGCAGCCGCCGCCGAACCCGTTCCACAACTTCCCCCAGCCCGCCCCGACTTCGCCCCTCCGGGTCGTGGTGGCCGACGACAACCCGGTGGTCCGGGCGGGCCTGACGGCCCTGCTGTCGGGCCGCGCGGACATCACGGTCGTGGCGGAGGCGGCGGACGGCCGCGAGGCCTACGAGGCGGCCCACCTCCAACGCCCCGACGTGGTCCTCCTGGACGTCCGCATGCCGGGCGTGGACGGCATCTCGGCGCTCCCGTACCTGGTGCGGATCGCGCCGGTCGTGATGCTGACGTACAGCAGTGAGTCGGAGATCGTCCAGGAGGCGCTGCGGCGGGGGGCGGGCGGTTATCTGGTCCACGGCGAGTTCACGGCGGACGAACTGGTCGCCGCCGTAAGGGGCATCAAGCAGGGCAGGGCCCATTTCACGCCATCGGCGGCTGGTGCGCTGCTGGCACAGCTACGACAGGAGCGGACGGGCCCGTCACTGCCCGAGGGCCTGGGCTCCTACGACTCTCAACTAGGTGCAGCTGCAAACGGAACAATCCCTTCAAGGGCCCACCCCCGGTTGAATTCGCCGGAAGGCCTTTCGCAACTGCAACCATCTGTGAGACAGTCATCCTCGGACAGGTCACGGTTCCAACTGAGCACGAGGGAGGCGGAGATCATGGACCACATCGCGTCCGGCATGACCAACCAGCAGATCGCCGCCACCTGCTTCATCTCCGAGAAGACCGTCAAGAACCACATCAACCGCATCTTCGCCAAACTCCACAGCACCAGCCGCTCCGAGGCCGCCGCCAAGTGGCTTGGTACGGCGCCGGGTTCGGCCCGAGGACTGGGGTGACCTGTGACGCCGCGACGGGGGACCCAACTGCGGGGCCTACGGGCCCGGTTCGGCGACGGGCGGGCCCAGTGCGAAGGCAGGGGCTCCGATTGGGCCCGATTTTGGGCCCTGGGGCCCTCTGGCGTACCTGTACTTCGGGCATACCGTTCTCATGTCGAAAGCGGCACCGGCGACGAGGAAGCCGGTAACGCGTCACTCGGAGGGGAACACCATGAGCGACCTGATGCTGAAGACCGCCGTTGCGACCAAGGCGCGCGTGAACGGCTGGAAGAACACGACCGTCGAGGCCCTTCAGCGCCGTGCCGGCGACAAGGGGCAGACCGCGGTGGAGTACCTGGGCATCATCGCGGTGGTGGTGGCGATCGTGCTGGCGATCACGGGTACGTCCATCGGACAGTCGATCCTCGACGCGATCAACAACAAGATCTCCGAGGTTACCGGCGGCTGATGCGGCCCCGTAGGTACAGCGACGCAGGGCAGGCCTTCCCCATCTACATCACGGTGGTGGCGGGTCTGCTCTTTCTCGCGTTCGCCTACGTCGCGGTCGGCCAGGCCGCGGTGAACCGGAGCGGCGCCCAGACGGCCGCAGACGCGGCGGCGCTCGCGGCGGCCCAGGACACCCGGGACCAACTTGCAGGCGTGTGGAAGCTGGACGTACTCGACCCGACCAAGTGGCAGGACATCTTCGACGGCATCGCGGAGGGGCTCACCCCCTCGTGCGGGCGTGCCGGCGAACTCGCGGGGCAGAACGACGCCGGTGTGAACAGCTGCACACAGACGGGGCCCCTGAGCTTCACGGTCGCGGTCAAGACCAACAAGCCGGTCGGAGATTCGATCGTTCCCGGCACGGAGGACACGTACTCGACAGCCCATGCCACCGCCGTGATCGAGCCGCTCTGCACGTTCCAACTCCCCGGCGAGGGTGCCGGGGACAACGTGCTGCCGAAGCTCACTTGCAAGGACGGCAAGGACTGGGATCTGGACCCGCTCCATCTCACCGATCTGGATCTACCGGGACCCGAGGACCTCTTCGACGTCCATCTGGCCGACTGACAAGCGAACGACGAGTGATGAGGGAAGCAGAGTCATGAGCATTCGGTTCACTTCGACGGCCCGCAGGGGGTTGGTCGCACTGGCTGTTGCGACCGGCCTGACACTCGGCGTGGCCGGCTGCGGGGGTGGCGGCGGCGACAAGAAGCCGGACACTCCGGCGTCGGCCTCCAAGAGCGGTGGATCGGACCCGAGTGCTCAGGAGGGCCAGTCGGACGCGCCCTTGGCCGAGGTGAAGGGCTCGAACGGGCTGATTCTGGACATCACTTCGGCCACACGGGACTCCGGCGGCTTCGTCACGGTGAACGGCAATCTGAAGAACGACGCGGACAAAAGCGTCGTGGTCCCGGCCGCGTTGAGCGGCAACGAGACCGAGGTCATCAGAAACGGCCCGTCGCTCGGCGGCGCCACGCTCGTGGACTCGAAGGGCAAGAAGCGCTACTACGTGCTGCGAGACACGGACGGCCGTCCGTTGACGACAACCGGCTTCACGACGATCAAGTCGGGCGACGAGCTGGCCGTCTTCATGCAGTTCCCGGCACCACCGACGACCACGACCGACGTCTCCTTCGAGCTACCGACGTTCGCCGTCGCCACGATCAAGATCTCAGGGTGAGGCGGCCGTGACCACCACTCCCCGTCTCGCCCTGGTCGTGACCGCCGCCACGATCATGGTCGCCGCGAACATCGTCGGCGCGGTGGCGGCGCACGCCGACGACACCCCGAGTCCGAGCGTCCCACCGGGCACCGAGGCCTCGGCCTCCGCCCCGGTGAAGGTCGACCCGAACGACCCGGACCTGAAACTCCCCGAGGGCGCGACGCTCGCCGACCCCAAGGTCCTGGACATCAAGTCCGTCGTGGAGGACCAGGGCGGCGAGGAACGCCGCGAGGACACCAACACCGACGTCACCTTCGCCCTCCAGGCCGAGGTCCTCTTCAGCAAGGACAGCTCCAAGCTGAGCGCCGCGTCGAAGTCCCGTATCGACGCGATCGCCCAGGAGATCAAGAAGCAGAACGCGACAACGGTCCGTGTCTTCGGCTTCACGGACAACCTCGGCTCGTCCGCACACGGCGACATCCTGTCCAAGCAGCGCGCCGACGCCGTACAGGCAGTCCTGGACTCGGACTTGAACAACCCGAACATCACTTTCGAAGTACGCGGCTACGGCGAGCAGTACCCGATCGCCGACAACTCGACAGAGGCCGGCCGCAAGAAGAACCGAAGGGTCGAGGTGACGTTCCCGCGCACGGCGAGCTGACCGGCGTCTTCAAGTGCCTTGCCTGCCTTGATGTCCAGGATGAGCGTACGGAGGGCTTCGCGGCTGTCGGTGAGGTACCGGTCTTCCTGTCCGGCGACCGCGAGGTAGGCGTTGCCTCCGGTGTCGGCGCCTATGCGGAAGCAGTTGGCGCCCTCGGCGCAGAAGGGCCTTCCCAGAAGATCTCGGGCATGGTGGCTCCTCAGGGTTGGCGTGCGATGTCGCGGATGAAGTCGCGGGACGCGCTGGGCGAGAGTGAGGCGGATTCCGCCCGCGGCTTGTCCGACCCGTCCGTCCCCCGCAGGTCGTAACTGACCACGCTGTGCGGCCGACGTCGCAGTCCTGACCGGCGCCCGCTCTCTCGTCGCGATCGGCGAATGGACAACGGACGCCCCGCAGTCCGTCCTCAGGCTTCCGGGCATCCCGGCCGACCCGCTCACCGGCATCCGGCCGGTGCCGCACGCGGCCACCGTCCGCCGCCGGTTCCGCGTCGACGCCCTCGGCGTATACCTGAAGGCCCGAACGCCATGGTCGCAGCTGTCCGAGTCGCCGCCGAAGCCGTCGTTGCGGGCGATCGCGGTCGATCGCGATCGACGGTGCGCCGAGACGCTTGAACACCGTTTTGGTTGTGCACGAATTTCATACCGATGCCATTACGGGTGCGTTCCAAGTAGCGGCTTACAAAGAACCAATCGGGCTGTTTCGGAGTGCACCGGACCTGGTCAATTCCATGGCGGCCTGAGAAGCTCATCCGCCGGTACTTCCACGGATGACAAAAAGTTCTCCGAACGCGATATCACCTCAACTGCGGGCATCCCGGCCCAGGCTACCAACCGCATAACCGGGATGCCGCGCAGTGGAACACGACAGGAGTGGAATCTGTGCGTTCCCTGTACATGATACGGCGATTAGCGGCCGTGTCCTTCGCGGTGCTGGTTCTTCTGGGCCTGACCACTCAGGCTTCGGTGGCCGACAGCCCCGGACCGACGGGTTCCGCCGTCGCGACCCGCAGCGACGGCGTCGCGGTCCGGCTGGCGGCGGGGGCCGACACCGCCACCGCCGAGGCCGCCGCGTCGAACCCGCAGGCCGTCGCCGCCGCTTCGACGGTGTGCGGCGGGAGTTACAACACCCTGGCCTACATCGACGCCTCCCTGCCCGGCGACACGGGGGCGGTCAGCGGCAGCATGGCCGCCTACGTCGGCGGCGGGTACCTCTGCGTCGTCTTCTACAACCAGACGCCCGGCGGCGCCAACTGGATGTATCTGCAGGCCTGTCCGGGCACCACGACCAGCTCCGCCTGCGGCTACGACTCCGGCACCTTCAGCTCGTATGCCGGCCCCGTGTACATAACGACCGGCTCCGGTGGGTGCTTCACCGTGGCGTATCTGCTGGAGACCGAGGCCGAAACCGGCTATCTCGTCAACGGCAAGGAAAGCTACAGCTGCTAGCGCCGGCTGCACTGAAATGAGGCGTAGGACGAACTCGTTTCAAGCGGTCGAAACGGCCACAGCGAACGTGCGGCTTGCGCCTCTTCTTTTGTTGCCCCACCGCAGAAGCGACCACAGGAGAAGTGGACCCATGGCTGACGAATTGGTGCAGCGCGCGCAGAGATTCGTGAACGAAACGTACGGCAGCATCATCGGCATGACGGTCGACGAGGACGGCAAGACCGGCTGGAACACGATGTACGCCCTCACCCGGGCACTCCAGTACGAGCTGGGAATCACCGCACTGTCCGACAGTTTCGGTCCCACCACCCTGAGCACGCTCACGTCGAAGTACCCGAAGCTGAACGCCTCGACGGTCCCCTCCGCCAACTTCTGCCGGATCATCCAGTCCGGTCTCTACTGCAAGGGCTACGACGGCGGTGAGATCGACGGCACCTACAACTCGCGCGTCGAGGCCGCCGTGACGAAGCTGAAATCCGACATGGGCGTGGGCGGGGTCTACACCGGAAGCGACGTGACGCCGAAGGTGTTCAAGGCGTTGCTCAACATGGACCCCTATGTGCTGGTGGACTACGGGGACAGCCTGGGCAGTACCGGTATCCGTTCGATCCAGCAGTGGCTGAACGGGCGCTACGTGACCCGCGCGGACTTCTTCATCATCCCCTGCGACGGCCATCACTCCCGCGATGTCGCGAAGTCCATGCTGTACGCGATCCAGTACGAGATCGGCCTGGCGGACGGAGTGGCCAACGGGGTTTTCGGCCCGGCGACCCAGACGGGCATCAAGGCCCACACCCTCACGGTGGGAAGCTCGGGTGCCTGGGTGTCCCTCTACTCGGCCGCCCTGATCCTCAACCAGCGCAGCAGCACCGTGTTCTCAAGCTCGTACACCTCCGCGCTGGCGGCGGAGACGACGAGTTTCCAGGCCTACGTCGGCCTTCCCCAGACCGGAAACGCCGACTTCCCCACCTGGGCGTCCCTGCTGGTCTCCTACGGTGACCAGTCCCGTCCCGGCACCGCCTGCGACTGCGTCACCACCGTCACCGCCGAGCGGGCCACGGCCCTCAAAGCGGCCGGCTACAAATACGTCGGCCGTTACCTGTCCAACGTTCCCAACACCACCCTGGACAAGGTGATCAAGCCCGGCGAACTGGCGACCATCGCCGACGCCGGGCTGAACTGCTTCCCGATCTACCAGACATGGGGCGGCAGCAACGCGTACTTCAACTACCCGCAGGGGACGTACGACGCCTACGACGCGATCGAGTGGGCGAAGTACCACGGCTTCAAGGACGGAACCCGCATCTACTTCGCCGTCGACTACGACGCGCTCGACGCAGACGTGACCGACTACGTCCTTCCGCACTTCCGTGGGATCTACCGGGTGATCCAGGAGAACTCCCGGTACCTGGTCGGCATCTACGGTCCGCGGAACGTGTGTTCACGTGCCATGGTGGCGGGTTACGCCGACGCCAGCTTCGTCTCGGACATGTCGAGCGGCTTCTCGGGGAACCTGGGATACCCGTTGTCCAACAACTGGGCCTTCGACCAGATCGCCACCGTCGCCGTCGGGTCGGGAACCGGCTACATCGAGATCGACAAGAACGTCGCGTCCGGCCGGGACGTGGGCCAGAACACCTTCGACCCCAGCTCGTACACCGACGGGCTGGACGCCGAGTTCGACGACACCTACCGCGACGCCATGCTGCAGGAAGTGCGCGGCTACCTGGAATCCATCGGGGTCCCGGAAACCGGCGGAGACGGCTGGACCGACAGCGACTGGGCGACCCTGGGCGGAATATCCAACAGCGAGGCGTTCGATCTGGTCGTCGGCGCGGACTGGCTCTTCACCTCACTCGCCCGCCAGCTCAAACTGCGCAAGGCGTTGATCCAGGCCCCGGTGCTCTGGGAACTGCGCAAGTTCAACCCGCTGGACCCCGTCGCGGATCTCGCCGTCCAGAACGGTCTGAAGGACGACTGCAGCACCGGGTGGGGACAGATCTTCGGCTGGGTCGCCATCGAGGCGCGGAACTACTGCGTCCAGCAGGGAATCATCAACGGCACGCTGCTGGTCCCGGGGACGGCGGGGAACCTGACGGACGTGTGGACCCAACTGCACGATGATCCGGTGTACAACGTGAAGACGGCCGCCTACCTGACGATCTACAACGCGTACCAGATCGGGCTGTCCCGGCCCGGTCTGGACACGAGCGACGCCGACTCCCAGGCGATCCTGGCGCGATACAACGGAACCAACGACGCCGCCCAGGAGTACGGCAGACAGGTCGGCGGCCTCTACCAGGTACTGGAGAAGTACTACAAGATCGTGCGAAATCTATGAACTCCCGCACAGCTCCCGAGACTTCCGCCCGAACACCTTCGGCTCGCCGGACCTGGGCGGTCCCCGTCGTCGTCAATCTCGTACTGGGGATTGTCGCCGTGATCCCCGTCTGGGCCCTCGTGCTGTTCGCGGTGAACTACCCGCTGGCGGGCCTGGGAATCACGCACAGGGAGCCCACGGAGAACGACGGCATGCTGCCCTGGCTGCTGGTGCTGGTACCGATGTGGGCGGCGTTCCTGGGGCTGTGGATTCCGGTCAACCTGGCGATGCGCCGAAAGCGGGACGCTGTCAAACGGCGTTACTGGACCGCCAGTTCACTGCTGGTCCTCCTTCCCACAGTGGCGTTGATGTTCTTCATAGAGAACAAGTGAAACGAAAGGGAGATTCAGCGGGATGGGTCACATCACGAGACGCACGGCGGTAAAGAGCACGACCGTTCTGGGCCTGGCCGGTTTCACCGGCGGGCTCCTGGCGGCGCCTGCTGCCGCCGAGGAAACCGCCCCGGACGCCGAGGACACCGCGCGGCCCACCTCCCTCAACGGGTGGGAGCTGGTGGAGAGGACCAACCACATCTCAACGGTGTGGACGCGCCCCGTCCCCGGCACGGAGTGTTCCATCGACGTCTGCACAGGGGACGTGGAAGCGGTCCTGGTCCACGTGATCCGCCGCTTCCACTACGAGGTCGACGAGTTGCGCAAGGGCGATGTCATCGGCTGGCGCGCCCCGAGCGAGGTCAAGAAGACGCTGACGGAGTCCAACCAGGCCTCGGGCACGGCCGTGCAGATCCGCCCGGGTTTCTACCCGGCCGGGTCGAAGGGCGGGTTCTTCTCCCCCCAGCTCATGGTGATCCGCGACATCCTGGCCGAACTCGACGGCGTGGTCCGGTGGGGCGGCGACGACAGCCGGCCGGACGAGTCGCTGTTCTCCATCGACGTGAAACCCGCGGACGCACGGCTCACCGCGGTCGTCGAGAAGATCCGTGTCTGGAAGGACACCCCGGGCAAGGGCGCCGGCACTCCGGTCGACGTCCGGGCCTCCGGGAGGCGGAAGGCCGCGAAGGCGCTCGAGAGCCGCCAGCGGGGGACCGCGGCCTGAGCCTGTGCGACTGGGCCCTCACGAGGCGTCGTTCTCGCTGAGGTGACGAAAGGAAGGGGCTCGAAGCCGCACTCGCTCCGGCGGCTTCGAGCCCCTTCGGCTGCCGACAACATCGTGCCGGACCGGGCTCACCAGGAATCTGGGTACCGATTTGGGTCCACGGGCCCATCTCGGGCATCGATCCCCTCTCTAACCTCTGGAAGCTCAGGTGGCCTTGTGAGCGATGGCGGAGGACGGGGGAAACATGGCCTCGATCGGGGGAGTCGGCGGGCAAGGTGGGCTGAGCGGTCGTCGGGAGATGCCGGTGCCGCTCTCCGTCGCGCTGGTGCTCGTGCACGCCCTCTTCGCGGTCACCGTCGTCGGCGGGCTCGGTCTGCTGATGACCGCCGGGGCCTACGACGCCCTCGACGGACAGGTCATCGCCCTCGTCGTGTACGCCGCCGCGCCGGGCGTCCTCGGCTGGTGGCTGGCCCGGCGGAGTTGGGAGGGCGGGGTCCGGGTCCGGCGCGGACTCGTCGCCGTACAGGGCTGGTTGGTCCTCGGCGGTGTCGTCAACCTCGTCTCCGGGTCCGCCCGCGGGGGCCTGCAACTCCTGCTGCCGATCCTGATCCTCTTCTTCCTGTCCCGCCCCGAAAGCCGTCAGTGGTACGGGCTCGCCGAGTTGGAACGCGTCGAGCGCCGCCCGTTCTCCCTGTCCCGGCTGATCCGCTGGCGCCGGGACGAGGGGCAGACGGCGGTCGAGTACGCCGGGTTCATCGCCATCGTCGCCGCCATCATCACCGCGCTGCTCGTCAGCGGCCTCGGTACCCAGATCTTCAGCGGCATCCAGTCGGAGGTCTGCAAGGTCACCGGTATCGCCTGCCCTGCTTCGACGGGCGGCGACACGGACGTGACCGCCGGCAACGACAAGGCCAACAACAACGCCAATGGCAATGGCAACGGCGGGACTTCAGGCGGCACCGGCACCACAGGCGGCACCGGCACGACCACCACCACCGACCCGGGCCCGACCGACGACAAGAAGACCGACCCCGCCGACGGCAAGGACGACGGCTGTTTCTCCGGCGTCGGCGCCTTCTTCGGCTGCGCCGGCAACCAGGTCAAGCAGGTCGGCCAAGGCCTCTTCGTCGACGGCGTCTGGGGCGACCTCACCGGTATCTACGACATGGTCCGCCACCCGATGGACACCCTGAAGGGCATCGGCGACTACGGCAAGCAACTCGGCAGCGACTGGTCGAAGAACTCCAAGGACGCCGGCAAGAAGTGGTCCGACGGTGACTACGGCGGCGCCCTGTGGGACTGGGCCGGTGCCTCGGTGAAGACCGGCGGCACGGTCCTCTACGACGTGTTCATCGGCGACGACGTCGCCAAGGACTGGAACAACGGCGACAAGACCCGCGCCGTCACCCACGTCCTCTGGAACGTCGGTTCCCTCTTCATCCCGGGCTACGACGGCGCGAAGATCGTCGAGAAGGTCGGCGACCTCGGCAAGATCGGCAAGCTGGGAAAGCTCGGCGAACTCGCCGAGAAGGCGGCCAAGGCCGCGGAGGACGCGAAGAAGGCGGCCAAGGCCGGTGACGTCGCGGGCGCCGAGAAGGCCGCCAAGGAAGCCGACGACGCCGCCGAGGAAGCCGAGAAGAAGGCCGAGAAGACCGGCTGCACGATCGGCGCGCCCAGCCGCCGTATCCCGTACGACGGCAACGGCCCGAAGAACGACGGCGGCCTCACCGGCTCCTCCGGCACGGGCACCACCGTCCTCGCCGCCGGCGGCTCCCCGTACGTCGTCCTCGCCGAGGACGGCTGCGACGAGGACGCCAAGAAGGAGGCCGAGGACGCCCGTAAGCAGGCGGACGACGCCGACGCGGCCGCGCGCGCCGCCGATCTGCAACACGCCGCGGACGAGGCGAAGAAGGTCATCGCGGATGCCAGGGACAAGCAGAAGACGCCCAGGAACGAGCGGTTCCAGCTCGACGAGAAGAAGATCGACGATCTCGTGGCCAAGGCCAAGGACAACCCGGACCTCAGCAAGGGAGAGATCGGGAAGACCGAGCTGACCCAGTCCCTCAAGGACCTCGCGGACACGCTGAAGAACAACGGCATCGACAGCCAGAGCCGCGGTTCGCTGGGCGGCCCCGTGCTCAGAGCCACAAACCGCTATCAACTGGCCGAGGCCATGGCCGAGGTCAGGGCAGCGGGGCGAGCGGTGGACGAAGCCGCCGAGGGCACCAAGGTCTATGCCGGGGTCGGCGGGAAGACCGGCCGCAAGACAGTGGACCTGGGGGACGGAACCACCGCTGATGTTAGTGCGATAGACGATGCCGACATTGTGTACAAGGGCAAGGACGGCAACATCCACGTCGTGGAGGTCAAGAACACGGGGCAAGCGGCGACTCAGGCCTCCATGCCCGCCCAGGCCGAGAACTTGGCCAAGTGGCAGAAGGCGAACCCCGGCCGGAAGGCCCGCTACGAGATCGAGACGCAGGACGGCTGGGACAAGGTGTTCGACGGTTTCCAGAAGGACAAGAAGACCGGAAAGGTCCCAGGCGGCACCCCCGCGCAGACCCTCGCCGACAACGGCCTCGACCTGCGCGTCGCCGGCCAGGACATCTCGTCGCAGCAGCTCAAGGCGATGAACGACGCGTGGAGCAGGAAGACGCCGGCCGAACGGCAGGCGGCACGGGACTCGGGCAGGATGAAGGACCCGAAGACCGCTATGCAGTATCTGGGTGTTTCCTGACGTGGAGCGGACGAGCGGACGACGAGAGGGACGGAGCGCCGGACAGTGACCGCACATCACCTGTTGCCCGCGGACATGCGGCGGCTCCCCTCGCCGTGGAACGACCTGACCTCGGAACGGAAGCCGGCACTGGAGGAGCTGGCGCACACGGAGTCGACCGAGCAGGCCGCCCTTGAGGCACTGACGGCCGCGCTCTCCCGCTCGCCGACGTCGCCCGTACCGCGCGTCTGGAGCGACGAGTCGTGGGAACTCTTCGACCGGATCCGTCACGAGGTCGGGTACCAGTTGGCCCAAGTCATGCCGACGGCCGACCAGTTCACCCGTGAGGGCATCGTCGATCTACTGCGGGAGTGGGCGGGCACAGCACAACCACCGGTACCGAGCTGGTGGCTGGACGATCAACTGGACCTGATCGTCGGGGTGTTGACTGACCAGGCGCTCGATGGTTGGGCCCATGACGTGCTGCGCTGGCTCCAGCAGAAGCCGTACGACGAAGCAGGTGTCGCGGCGGCAGCCGAGCGCTGCGTCGAGAACGGGCTCGCCTCCCACGACGCCGTGAACCTGCTGCACGCCCTCGGCACACCCCACGGCGAGCAGGCCCTGCTTCGCGTCGTACAGGACGTCAGAGCGAGCGACAGCAACCGCTCACAGGCGCGGAACGCCCTCATGTGGCTGCGCCGCCCCGGCTACGACGCCCGTGCACAGCAATCGGCGCAGGGAGAGCACCCACTGCTCCCACCCGTCGTACGCGAACTCCCCTACAGCTGGGGCGCCGGCTTCCAATGGCCGGCTGAACTGCCCGAGAGCGACGAGAACATCACCCGCGCAAGGGCGGTTCTCCAGGCCTGCGCTCCGTCCCAGCCCACGCCCGAACCCGTCCCCGCCCCCTCCTGGCACAGCTACGAGGACGAGGACGAGGAGCAGCCCGCCTGGCTCGAAGTCCGCACGGTGATGCGGGAGTTGATGCCGTACGCCAACCTGGTCACCGAGGAGCGGATGACCGAGGCGACGCGGGAGTGCGCGCTGCTCGGCATCCCCGGCGTACCCGGAGATCCGGACAGCGAGGAGGCGGAGCGCTTCGTCCAGCACTGGGTGACCTGGATCCGCGGCTGGATCGCCGGCGAGGTCTTCACCTGGCTCGGCATGTACGTCGACGACGACACCCTCGTCACCCCGTGGGCGATGGAACTCGCCGAGCGGTACGCCCGGTTCGGGTTCGTCCCCGACCGGGCCGTGTCGATGCTGCGCTGGCACGACACCGTACCCCGCAGCCGCGAGGCCCTGGCCCGGCTGGCCGCCGAGGGAAAGCTGCCGTCGGAGGGGCGATGACCCCTCGGACCCAGGTACGCGGGAAGTCGCCGCCCGCCCTGCCTACTCCGTCTCCACCGTCACCCGAACCCCCGCCTCCACCCCCCACCCCGCCATGACCCCCGCCTCCGCCTCCAGCACATGCCGGGACCGAAGCCGCGGCAGCCCCAGCCGCCCCGGCCTCATCGTGTGGACGGCGACGACCTTCAGGTTCCGGTCCAGGTACGCCACGTCGATCGGGAACCGCATCCGGAACGTGTGCACGCTGCTCGCCGGCGAGAGCAGCATCGCCCCGTCGATCGTGTCCCGGCCGAGCAGCCCCTTCGTACGCGCCCGGTACGAGGTCGCCAGCTCCAGCCGCACGGCGACCGCCCCCGCTGCCCCCTGCACGATCAGCTTCCCGAGGCCGTCACTCCAGCGTCGTCCCATGTCAGGTCGCCTTCCTGCGCCACTTCGGCACCGCTCCGGTTCGGTGTCAACCGACCGTATCCACACGGGAGTAGGCCCCACATGGGCCCACGGACCCATGACCTGCCCGCCGTTCCCTCGATATCGTCCCCGCGTGCGCCTGATTCTGATCGTCGTGGGTGCCCTGTGGGGCGCGTGGTCGGGCCTTCTGCTGCCCCGCGCCGCCCACCGCCTCTCCGTGGACCCCGAGGAACCCTGGAACGGGGAGTGCCCCGACGGCCACCCGATCACGGGCACGTTCGACGGCTGGCTGGGCCGAGCGCACTGCACCACCGACACCAGCGCCGCATACGGAAACCAGACGCCGTCCACCCCCTGCGGCCCCTACGGCCCTCGCACCCCCGCCGTATCCGCCGCGACCGCCCTCGTCTGCGCGAGCCTCGCCGCGGCCACCGGCCCCCGCCCCGAACTCCTCGTCTGGCTGCTCGCCGCGCCCGTCGCCGTTCTCCTCGCGCTGGTCGACCTCCGCGTCCACCGCCTCCCCGACGTCCTCACCCTCCCGCTCGCCGCGGCCACCCTCGCCCTCCTCGGCATCGCGGCCGCGCTCCCCGCCGACGCCGGTTCCTGGACCGCGGCCCTGCTCGGTGGACTCGCCCTCGGCGCCGGGTACTTGGTGCTGTATCTCATCAACCCTTCGGGCATGGGCTTCGGTGACGTGAAACTCGCCCTCGGTCTCGGCACGGCCCTCGGCTGGTACGGCTGGCCGGTGCTCGTCACGGGCGCCTTCGCGGGGGTGTTGTACGGCGCGGTGTACGGCCTCGGCATGGTCGCCCTGCGCCGGGCGGGCCGTAAGACGGCGATCCCGTTGGGGCCGTTCATGCTCGGGGGAGCGTTCACCGGTGTGGTGCTGGGGGCGTTCGCGGTGGCGTGAGACGGTGATGAACCCGGCGTCCGGGGGCCTGCGAGGAACGACGAGCGACCAGCGACGAACGAGGCGATGTGCTCATGCGGAAGATCAGCCTGATGATGTCCGTGTCCCTCGACGGCTACATGGAGGGCCCCGACCGCGACATCGGCTGGCACATGGTCGACGACGAACTCCACCAGCACATGAACGACACCCTCAAACACATGGGCGCCTTCGTCGACGGCCGCGTCACCCACGAACTGATGGCCGACTACTGGCCCGCCGCCGACGCGGACCCGAACGCCCCCGCGGTCATCGCCGAGTTCGCCCGTATCTGGCGGGACATGCCGAAGATCGTGTACTCGCGGACCCTTCCCAGCGGCCCCGCCGACTGGAACACGACCATCGTGCCCGAGGTCGTCCCCGAGGAGGTACTGGCCCTCAAGGAACAGCCCGGCGGCGACCTGGGCCTCGGCGGCGCCGACCTCGCCGCGACCTTCCTCCGCCACGACCTCGTCGACGAGATCAAGGTGTACATCAACCCGATCGTCCTCGGCCGCGGCAAACCCATGTTCCCCGTCTCCGACACCCGCACCCCACTCCGCCTCACCGAGTCCCGCACCTTCGGCAACGGGGTCGTACTCCTGCGCTACGAGCGCGCGAACCCCAACCCCGACCTCAACCCCGACCCCAACCCCGGCCACGCGTAAAGCTGTTGTCCGCCGCGCTCTCCCCGGGTAGGAAGAACCCATGACCGGACTCGGCGCTGTGTTCCGTCCCCAACTGCCCCCCGAGCGACTGCGGGCGGTGGTCCGACTCGCCGACGCCTCGGGGCTCGAAGAGCTCTGGCTGTGGGAGGACTGTTTCCGGGAGGGCGGGATCTCGGCCGCCGCCGCGGCGCTCGCGTGGAGCGAGCGGGTGCGGGTCGGGGTCGGGCTGTTGCCGGTGCCGTTGCGGAACGTCGCCATCACCGCGATGGAGGTCGCCACGCTGCACCGGCTGTTCCCGGGGCGCGCGATCCTCGGCGTCGGGCACGGCGTACAGGACTGGATGGGGCAGGTCGGCGCCCGCGTCGAGTCCCCGGTGACCCTGCTGCGCGAGCATCTCGACGCGCTGCGCGCCCTGTTGCGCGGGGAGCGCCTCACGACCGACGGGCGCTACGTCAAGCTCGACGACGTCGCCCTCGACTGGCCGCCGGACGGTCCCGTCGAGATCCTGGCCGGTGCCGGCGGACCGCGCACCCTCCGCCTCGCCGGTGCGGCCGCCGACGGCACGATCCTCACCGCGAGCACCGCCCCGGACGGCGTCCGACGGGCCCGTCAACTCATCGACGAGGGGCGGGAGTCGGCCGGCCGCACCGAGCCGCACACGGTCGTCGTCTATCTCCTCACCGCCACCGGTCCCGACGCCGGCGCCCGCCTGCGTGCCGAACTCGCCGACGAGGGCCTGGAGTCGGTCCCCGACCTCGGTGTCGCCGGCGACGCGCGCACCGTCGCGAAGGCCGTCCAGCGCCTCGCGGAGGCCGGCGCCGACACGGTCATCCTCCAGCCGACCGGCGACGAGCCCGACCCGGAGGGCTTCGTACGCTTCGCGGCGGAGGAGGTCAGGGCACTCGTCCCCTGACGACCACGGCCACGACCTGTCGGCTACGACCACGACTACGACCTGTCGACTACGACGGTCAGCTACGACGGCCGGTGATCCCCGGCCGCCCCGTCGATCAACTCCCGCACGATGTCCATGTGCCCCGCGTGTCTCGCCGTCTCCTCGATCAGGTTGACCAGCACCCAGCGCAGGGACACGGAGTGCTTCCGCCACGGCGGCCGGCCGGCCGCGTCCAGCGGCAGCTCCGTGATCGTGCGGTCGGCGGCGGCGCGGGCACGGCCGTAGAAGGCGACGATCTGTTCCGTCGTCTCGTCCGGGCCCGCTCTCATGTCCTCGTCCTTGTACGGGTCGAACCACAGCGGCTCCACCTCGCGGCCGTAGCTCTCCACGAAGTAGCCGTACTCCACCGACGCCAGATGCTTCAGCACCCCGAGCAGGCTCGTGCCCGAGGGCGTCATCGGGCGTCTGGCCTGCTCCTCGTCCAGCCCGTCCAGCTTCCACAGCACCGCGTCCCGGACCCGGTCCAGGCTCGCGTGCAGCGTCGCCTTCTTGTCGCCGTGGTACGGCAGGCCCGTGTCCGTGTCGTCCCCGTCGTTCACCATGCTTCGAAAATTAGCAGCGCCCACTGACAACGCCCTGCGACCATCGCCCCATGGACAACAGCGGGAGCAGCACGAGCAGCTTCGAAGACCTCGTCGCGGAAGGCGTCGCCGTTCCCACCGAGGGCTGGGACTTCTCCTGGTTCGAGGGCCGGGCCACCGAGGCGCGCCCCTCGTGGGAGTACGCGCGCTCCGCCGGGGACCGGCTCTCCCGCGCGACCACCGCCCTGGACGTCCAGACGGGGGGAGGGGAGGTCTTCGACTTCGCCCTGAGCCGGGCCGCCGCGCAGCCCCCGATGCTCGTCGCCGCCACCGAGGGCTGGCCGCCGAACGTCGCCAAGGCGACCGAACTGCTCCGCTCGCGCGGTGTCGTGGTGGTCGCCGTGCCCGAGGACGCCCCGCTGCCCTTCGCCGACGCCGCGTTCGACCTCGTCCTGAGCCGTCACCCGGTCCGCGCCCACTGGCCGGAGATCGCCCGCGTCCTGCGCCCCGGCGGCACGTATTTCGCCCAACACGTCGGCCCCCGCAGCGCCTTCGAACTCGTCGAGCACTTCCTCGGCCCCCGGCCGGAGGCCGTGAGCGGCGCCCGCGACCCCGAACGCGAGCGGGCCGACGCCGAGGCCGCGGGCCTGGAGATCGTCGAGCTGCGCGCCGAGCGACTGCGCATGGAGTTCTACGACATCGCGGCCGTCGTCCACTTCCTCCGCAAGGTGATCTGGATGGTCCCCGACTTCACGGTCGAGGCCTACGAGCCCCAACTCCGCGCCCTGCACGAGCAGATCGAGAGCACGGGCCCGTTCGTGACCCACAGCACCCGCCACCTCTTCGACGTCCGCAAACCGCACGCGTGACCGTCCAACCTCCCGGCGCCGCACGCCATTTGGCGAAATCCCGCGCGCCCGTCCGGCCGTAGTCCGGCCGTAGACCCGCGGTTGTCGCCGCAGGAGCGTCCGGGCGCGCCCCGCTCCTCCTCGGCACCCCCCGCCACGTGCCGGTCCCGGTCGGCGCGTCCGGGAATCGGACGCGGCCACGCCCGCCCGGAACCACTCACCTCGTGTCCCCCATGCGTACACGGGTTTTCCACATCGTTATCGAGATCGACTCGCATCCCGTCCGCCGGCTCACGTAAGTTCAGACCAAGGTA
>NZ_JBHXME010000098.1:0-40883 GCF_042721125.1 Streptomyces sp. NPDC058469 | reverse complement strand
CTTCGGCACAGGCCCACAAAATCAGCCCGTCCGGCGTTTGAGGACGAGGCCCCTTCAGGGCCGAAGCGGGGGTCTGGGGGCGCAGCCCCCAGAAGACGCCCACACCAACACCGCGCGCCAAACCAACGACCGCCGCACCACCCCGCCCACCCCCACATAGCCCACCCGCACACAAACCCCACCCGCACCCGCTCACCCGCTCCCCGCTCACCCGCTGGAAGCACCCGCACGGAGCCCAGTAACGCCCCTCATCCCACGCCTGCTGCCCAGACAGGAGACGCCATGAGTACCGTGGCCGCTCAGCCAGTCCCCAACACGGTCGATCCCAGAACAGCCCGCAAGGTCACCCTCGCGGGATGCGTCGGAATCTTCGCCGAGCTCTACGACAACGGCATCTTCGGCTTCATGGCCGGATCGCTCGCCGCCGTCTTCTTCCCCGGCTCCGACAACGCCGTCCAGCTCGTCTTCCTCGGCTACGCCGTCTCCTTCTTCTTCCGGCCCCTCGGCGCCGTCATCTGCGGCCACCTCGGCGACCGCATCGGCCGCCAGCGCATGCTGGTCTTCGTCATCCTGCTGATCAGCGCCGCCACCGCGGCCATCGGCGTGCTGCCCAGCTACGCGAGCATCGGCATCGCCGCGCCCGCCCTGCTGATCCTGCTGCGCGTCGCCCAGGGCTTCTCCGTCGGCGGCGAGGCCTCCGGCGCGATGAGCTTCCTCGCCGAGCACGCCCCGGAGGGCAAGCGCGGCCTGTACACCAGCTACGCGCAGATCGCCTCGTTCCTCGCCCTGCTCACCGGCACGCTGGTCGCCGCCGCCATGACCAGCGGCCTCGGCTCCGCGCGCATGGAGTCCTGGGGCTGGCGCATCCCGTTCCTGCTCGCCGTGCCGCTCGGTATCGCCGGCATCTACATCCGCAAGCGCATCAGTGACACGCCCAACTTCACGCGCCTGAAAGAAGAGGACGGGCTCTCCAAGAACCCCCTCAAGGAGGCGTTCGCCTCCGCCGAGCACCGGCGCGCCATGCTGCTGGCCCTGTTCATCCCCCTGATGAACGGCTCCGGTTACTACGTCCTGTTCAGCTACATGCCCACCTTCATGAGCAGCGAGCTGAACTTCGGCAAGGTCCAGGGCCTCCTCGTCACCGCCTCCAGCCTGGTCGCGATCTGTGTCGCCATCCCCTACATGGGCCGCCTCTCCGACCGCATCGGCCGCAAGAAGGTCCTCGCCGGAGCCGCCGTCGCCATGGCCATCGTCGGCATCCCCTGTTACCTGCTGATCGGCACCGGCAACGTGGCCCTCGCGGTCATCGGCGCCTGCATCATGGCCGTTGTGTTCGCCGGCCACACAGGTGTCATCCACATCCTGCTCGTCGAACTCTTCCCGACGCGTGTGCGCTACTCCGCCTACGGCCTGGGCTACAACGTCTCCTCCGCCCTCTTCGGCGGCACGGCCCCGCTGCTGATGACCTACCTGATCGACCGCACGGGCAACGTCAACATGCCGGCCTTCTACGCCGTGATCACGGCCCTGGGCACACTCCTCGCCGTGTCCAAGGTGAAGGACCGCGCCCACCTGCCCCTGCGCGACGCCTGATCCACCCACGGACCCGCACGCCCGCACAAAAGCCCCCCACCCCGCACAGCAAGGAGCCCTCAGCATGCCCATCTCCGACTACAGGACGGCCCTCGTCACCGGAGCGTCGACCGGCATCGGAGCCGTGGTCGTCGAGCGACTCGCCAAGCGCGGCCTGGAAGTCCACGCCGTGGCCCGCAACGCCGACCGGCTCAACACCCTTGCCGACGAGACCGGTTGCATCCCGCACGCCGTCGACATCACCGACACCGAGGCGCTCACCGCCGTCCTCGACGGCCTGGAGATCGACGTCCTCGTCAACAACGCGGGCGTCTCCCGCACCGGCAACATCCTCACCGCCGACGAGTTCGCGATCGACGAGCAGATCGCCGTCAACATCCAGGCCGTCCTGCACCTGGTCCGCCTGCTCATGCCCGGCATGGTCGAGCGCGACCTCGGCCACATCGTCAACATCAGCTCCATCGCCGGCGTCTACAACTTCGGCGGCAACACGATCTACCACGCCACCAAGGCCGCCGTGCACACCCTCTCCCGCCAGCTCCGCGTCGACGGCTACGGCCGCCGGGTGCGTGTCAGCGAGATCTGCCCGGGCCGCGTGGAGACGGAGATCTTCGGCCGCCTGCTGGGCGACATGGAGGCCGCCCAGCGAGAGTTCTACGACGGCTACGAGTCCCTCAAGCCCGAGGACATCGCCGACGCCATCGAGTTCGCCGTCGACTCGCCCCGGCACGTCAACATCGGCCACATCGAGATCCTGCCGACGTTCCAGGTGCCCGGTGGCCTCAACTTCGAGCGCAGGGAGGGCTGATCACATGAAGACGGCAGAGCGACTGCGCCGCATCAAGCCCTCGCCGAGCACGGCGGCGGCGCAGCGTGTGCGCGAGCTGAAGAGCCAGGGGCTCACCATCCTCGACCTGACCGTGGGCGAGCCCGACTTCGACACCCCGGACCACGTCAAGGCCGCCGCGATCAAGGCCATCGAGGCGGGCGAGACCAAGTACACGCCGGTGAACGGCACTTCGGCCCTGCGCGCCGCGATCACCGGCAAACTCCGCGAGCGCCACGGCCTGGAGTTCACCGACGCGCACATCACCGTCGGCGGCGGTGCGAAGCAGGTCATCTTCCTTGCCCTGATGGCCACGTTGGACGAGGGCGACGAGGTCATCGTCCCCGCTCCGTACTGGGTGTCGTACCCGGACATGGTCCGCGCCAACGACGGCACCCCGGTCATCGTCGACTGCCCCGAGGCCGAAGGCTTCAAGCTGACCCCGGAGCGGCTCTCAGCGGCGATCACCGAGCGCACGCGCTGGGTCGTCCTCAACACCCCCGGAAACCCGACCGGATCGGCCTACACCACCGGCGAACTCCGCGCCCTCGCCCTGGTGTTGCTGGCCCACCCGCACGTCGGCGTCCTCACCGACGAGATCTACGACGAGATCTGGTACGGCGACGAGGACGCCCCGTCCCTCGCGGCCGTCGAACCCGGCCTGGCCGACCGGGTGTTCCTCACCAACGGTGTCTCCAAGACGTACGCGATGACGGGTTGGCGTATCGGGTACGGAGTCGGTCCGGCCGACCTGGTCACCGCGATCAACACGCTCCAGTCCCAGACCTCTTCGTGCCCGTCCTCCGTGAGCCAGGCCGCCGCCGCTGCCGCGCTCACGGGACCGCAGGATTTCGTCCAGGACACCGTGCGCGTCTACCGCGCCCGCCGCGACGAGACCGTGAAGCTCATCAACGACGTCCCGCAGCTGAGCTGCACCGTCCCCGACGGCGGCTTCTACCTCCTCGTCAACTGCCAGGGAGCCATTGGGCAGTTCACCCCTGCCGGCACCCGGATCGAGAACGACGAGGACTTCGCCCGCCACCTCCTCGACAGCCGGCAGGTGGCGGTGATCCACGGCACCGCGTACGGCGCCCCCGGCTACTTCCGTATCTCGTTCGCCACGTCGACGGACGTCCTCACCGAGGCCTGCGAGCGCATCGCGACGGCGTGCGCGACGCTGACCGCCGCCCCCGCCGAGCCCTCCGCCTGATCCATCCGAAAGGTCGTCATGATCCGCGTCATCACCAAGTTCGACCGGCCGGAGCCCTCCGTCGTCAAGCAGTTGAGTGCCTTCTCCTCGGCCACCATCCACGAGGCACAGGGCCGCCTCGGGGCGCTGGACTCGGCCATCAAGCCGGTCGACCACACCATGTCCCTGTGCGGCCCCGCCTTCACCGTCCAGTGCGCCCCGCGCGACAACCTCATGCTCCAGACCGCCATCGCCTACGCCCAGCCCGGCGACGTCGTGGTCGTGTCCGCCGGCAACTACGAGGAGGCGGGCTCCTTCGGCGACGTCCTCGCCAACGCCTGCCAGTCCAAGGGCCTCGCCGGCCTGATCACCGACACGGGCGTCCGCGACACCGAGGACCTGCGCGCCCTGGGCTTCCCGGTCTTCTCCCGCAGCGTCTCCATCAAGGGCACGGTCAAGGAGACCGTCGGCCCGATGTGCGAGCCGGTCACCATCGGGGGCGTCCTCGTCCGCCCCGGCGACGTGATGCGCGCCGACGCCGACGGCGTGGTCGTCGTCCGCCGCGAGGACGCGGTCGAGGCCGCCACCCTCTCGCAGGAACGGGTCGACGCCGAGGCCGGGTTCATCGCCGCGTACCGCGCGGGCAAGACGGTCGTCGAGATGTGCAACCTCGCCCCGGTGCTCGCGGCGAAGGGCCTCGTGATCGAGGAGTAGGACCCGGTCCGTCGCGCCCGCGACCGCCACCACCGCTGAGTACCGCGCCGGAAAATTCCGTACCCACGGCTGTTCCCCAGGTTCGGATGCCAGGATGAGGCGCCATGACGGCAGGGTGGTGTTCGCGCACGGTACGGGCCGCGGTGTTCGCGGCCGTCTGTGTGGTGCTCGCCGCCCTGGGCCACGTCCTGATGTCCGGCCGCCACGTACCCGCATGGGCACTGGCCGCCGGACTCGCCGCGACCGGTGTGGCCGGCTGGTCCCTGGCGGGCCGTGAACGCGGCCTCCCGCTGATCGTGACCCTCGTGGTCGCCACCCAGGCCGCCCTCCACTCGGCGTTCTCCCTGGCGCAGCCCGCGACGGGGGCGACGGCGGGGGAGTCGGCGTCCATGGACATGGGGTCGGCCGACATGGGCTCCATGCACATGAGCGCCACGGACTCCATGGACATGGGCCATATGTCGTCCACCACCAGCGGCACCTCCTCGCCCGGCATGCTCACCGCCCACCTCCTCGCCGCCCTGCTCTGCGGCCTGTGGCTGGCGCACGGCGAGCGCGCCGCGTTCCGCGTCCTGCGGGCCGTCGCCGGCCGACTCGCGGCTCCGCTACGACTGCTGCTCGCGCTGCCCGCCCCGCCGCACCGTCCGCGGCTCCGTCCGCGCCGCCCCCGTTCCGAGCGGGCGCCGCGGCTTCTCCTTCTCGTTCACGCGATCACCTCTCGGGGTCCGCCGCCGGGGACGGCTGTCGTCTGACGACAGCTGATGCCCCGGGGCCGCTCGTGCGCGCCTCGGGCTTCGGCCGTACCCCCGCGCCCCGCCTCTTCCCGGCGCGGCAGGACGGCCGATCCCCTTTCACGGATGACCGAGAAGGACTCCAGGTGATCACTCCTGCCCTGCCCGCGCCCGACACGACGGAGCGCGCTGCGACAGAGCGTGAAACGACTTCGCGCGATACGACCGAGTCGAGCGACGAGTCGTTGACCAACTGGGCGCTCGCCGCCCGCCACGGCGACTCCGCCGCCGTCGACCATCTCGTGCGGGCCCTGCACCGCGACGTCCTGCGCTACGTCGCCCACCTCTGCGCCGACCCGCAGGCCGTCGACGATCTCGCGCAGGACACGTTCCTGCGGGCGCTCGGCAGCCTGCACCGCTTCGAGGGCCGCTCCTCGGCCCGCACCTGGCTGCTGTCCATCGCCCGCCGCGCGGTGATCGACAGCTACCGCCGCGCCGCCGTCCGCCCCCGCCTGTCCGACGTCCAGGACTGGCAGCTCGCCGTCGAACGGGCCCAGCCCCGGGGCCTGCCCGGCTTCGACGACGGTGTGGCGCTGCTCGACCTGCTGGCCGTGCTGCCGGACGAACGCCGCGAGGCGTTCCTCCTCACCCAACTCCTCGGACTGCCCTACGCCGAGGCGGCGGAGTTCGCCGACTGCCCTGTGGGGACGGTCCGTTCACGGGTGGCCCGGGCCCGGGCGACACTCGTGGACCTGCTGGCGGACGGGGGTGGCGCCCCCGACGCCCTTTAGCGGTACGGGAGATGGCGGTGCCGGTCCGCAGAGCCCGGCACCGCCATCCGTCCGTCATACGGAGTGCCTACCGGGCCGTCAGGCTCCACAGATGGTCGGCCGTCCCGTTGTCGTCCCACTGCAGGACCTGCGCACCGGAGGCGGTGCTCATGCCGGTCACGCCGAGCAGCAGACCGCTGTTGTAGTTGGCGATCTTGTACGTGCCGTCCCCGGCCGGGATCAGCTGCCAGAGGTGGTCGGCGGTGCCGTTGTCGCCCCAGATCAGGGCGGTACCGCCGTCCGCGGTGCTCGCGTTGGTGATGCCGAGCAGCAGCCCGCTCGCCTTGTCGCTGATCTTGTAGAGCCCGGAACCGGCGGCCGTCAGCGTCCAGGACTGACTGGTGCCGGTGCTCGACGTGGCCTGAACGACCGCCGTCCCCTGGGCAGTTGCCGCCCCCTGCGTGTCCAGCGCCAGCCCGCTGTTCTTGTTCTTGATCTGGTACGTCCCCGCCAGCGAGGTCGCGGTCCCGGTGGGCGTGACGACCAGGTGGTAGCCGTCGGAGGCGTTCATCGCGACGGGCACGGTGATCGAGCCGTTCGACACGGTGTAGTTCGCGTCCGAGATGGTGATCGGCGCCGAGACGGCCGTCGTCCGGCCCTTCGAGGGGGTGTACTCCAGCTTGACGTGCACGGTACTGCCGAAGGCGGAGAGCGCCCCAAGCCCGTTGACCTGTACGGCCGTTGACCCCACCCCGCCGCCGAAGACCACGCTGATCTGCTTCCCGTCACCGGTCAGCGCGGCGGCGCCGTCGATGCCCGTCTGGGCCGGGGGCGTGGTGGTGAGCATGTTCCCGGACATGTCGCCGTACCACTTGTAGAGCCAGTACGACCCGTTGGGCGAACCGCCTGTGTCGGTCAGGGTGTCGCCGAGGGTGCCGTAGTGGTTCCAGAAGGCGAGTTCGGCGTCATGGATGCCCGCCCGCTCGAACTTGGCGACATAGCCGACCAGCGGGCCGGGGACACCGATCTCGCTCGGCGTGCCGTACTCCTCGATCGAGATCGGGCGCGGGCTGATGCCCAGGCTCGATTCGAGGGAACGGTACGCGGCCACGTGCGCGGCGATGTTCTGCGAGCCCTGCAGCTCGTGCCAGCTGACGATGTCGGGGACGGTCCCGCTCGCCTTGGCGTCGGTGAGGAACGTGCTCATCGAGCTCTGGTTCCACGCCGAGTAACTCGGGCCCTGGACCGGCGTGTTGGCGTCCTTCGCGCGGACCTCCTTGTACGTCGTCGCCCAGCCGGCGTCGAAGGCGCCGGCCGCCGAGGTGTCCCAGGTCCAGTCGGGCTCGTTCCACAGCTCGTACGCGCCGACGTTGGTGGCGCCGGAGGACTTCACGGACGCGACCTGCTTGTCCACGGCGGACAGCCAGTCGCTCCAGCTCACCCACTTGTACGGGAAGTTCGGATACCAGTCGGGCATCCGCACCACCACCTTGGCACCGGCCCGGGCCGCCTTGGACGCCACGACGAGTGCGTCACCGGCGGGCTTCGGCTCACCGTTGGGCAACTGGGTGCCGCCCGGGGCCATCTGGACGAAGGTGTTCGGCTTGAGCGCGGTGACCAGGCTGTCGGCGGGGGTGCTCGCGTCGGCCAGGCCGTAGAGGCTGCCGGTCGCCACATGGGTGACCGACCGCAGGGTCGAGGCCGCGTTGACGACCAGGGTGGTAGAGGCGGTGGGGGCGGCCTGGGCGGGGGCCGCGGTACCGAGGGCGGCGACGGCCGTCAGGGTCGCGGCTCCGAGGATGGCTCTGAGGGATGTGCGGCTCATGACATGGATCTCCTCAGGAAGTTGGTTGTGCCAGTAGGGAGTTGGGGGGTTGTCAGTCCTTCACCGCGCCCGCGGTCACGCCCGCGGCCACGTAGCGCTGGGCGAGGACCAGGAGCACGGCCGCCGGGATCGACGCGACGACGGCGGTGGCCATGATCGCGTTCCACTCCTGGTTGTTGTTGCCGATGTACTTGTAGATGCCGAGGGTGATCGGCCGCCAACTGCCGCCGCCGTCGAGGGTGTTGGCGAAGACGAAATCGGACCAGGCCCACAGGAAGCCGAACAGTGAGACCGTGACGATCGCGTTGCGGCTCAGGGGGAGGACGACCGACCGGAAGGTGCGCCAGGTTCCGGCGCCGTCGATCAGGGCGGCCGAGATCAGCTCGCCGGGGATGCCCGACATGAACGCGGTGAAGATCATGACGCCGAAGGGCACGGCGATGGTGGAGTCCGCGATGATCAGTCCCCACCAGGAGTTGAGCAGGCCGAGGTCGAGGAAGACGCCGTAGAAGCCCATCGCCATGACGATGCCCGGGATCATCTGGGCGATCAGCAGGGCCAGGCTCAGGGCGCCGCCGGTGCGCGTCCGCAGCTTCGCCAGCGCGTAGCCGGCCGGGGCGGCGATCAGGAGAGTCAGGGCGACCGTGCCGATCCCGATCAGCAAGCTGGTGCCCAGGTAGGGGAGTTGGTCGTCGAGGACCGCCCGGTAGCCCTCGAACGTGGGGTGCAGCGGGAACAGGTCGGGCGGGGACTTGCGCATGTCCTGCTGCGGGGTGAGGGACACGTTCAGCATCCAGTACACCGGGAACAGCATCAGCGCGGTGAGCAGCAGGCCGATGACGGTGTAACGCCGCTTGCCCGTACGGGACTTCACGCTCCCCGGGTTCATGTCTCCTGCCTCCTCTGGACACGGACGTACAGCAGCCCGAAGACGAGCGCGATGAGGATGAGGATGTTGCCGACGGCCGCCCCCGGCCCGAACTTCGGCAGCAGCGTGCCGAATCCGAGCTGGTACGACCAGGTCGCCAGCGTGGACGAGGAGTCGCCGGGGCCGCCCTTCGTCATGATCCAGATCAGGTCGAACACCTTGAGCGTGTAGACCAGCCCGAGGAGCAGGGTGATCGCGGACACCGGTCGCAGGAGCGGGAAGGTGATCCGGCGGAACTGCTGCCAGGCGCCCGCCCCGTCCAGGGAGGCCGCCTCGTAGAGCTCGGCGGGGATGTTCTGCAGCCCGCTGTAGAGGATCACCAGGTTGAACGGGATGCCGATCCAGATGTTCGCCACGATCACCGACGTCAGCGCCCAGTCCGGCGAGGTGAGCCAGCCGACCGGGTCCACTCCGACCAGGTGGAGTCCGTAATTCACCACGCCCGACTCGCTGTTGAACATCCACGACCAGGTCGACGCCGACACGATCAGCGGCAGCAGCCATGGGATCAGGAACAACGCCCGCAGTGTGGAGGCCAGTCGGAAGTGCCGGTTGAAGAAGACGGCGAGGGCGAGCCCGGCGGCGTACTGGAAGACGATCGACACGAGGGTGAAGACCATCGTGTGCCGCATCGCCGGTCCGAACGTCGGATCGTGCAGCACGGTCGAGAAGTTGCGCCAGCCGGAGTAGGGAGCATCGCCCTGCACGAACGACCGAACCGTGTAGTCACGCAGGCTCAGATCGAGGTTGCGATAGAGGGGATAGGCGTAGAAGGCGACGAGGTAGGCGAGCAGCGGGGTCACGAAGGCGAGGGCGGTCACCCGCCGCCGGAGGCCGAGGCTCATGCGAGCTCCCAGGTACAGGAGAGGTGATGGTGCCCCGAAGGGGCGCGGGGCTGTATCGATATGCGGCTCCGCCGCGGGGCGCGACCAGCCCCCACCGGCCCGCAGACTTACCACGACCCCTCAGCCCTTGCCGGCAGCGGACTGCGCCACATCCAACGCGCCCTGCGGACTCTTCCCCCCGGACAACGCCGCCTGCACAGCCGTCCACAACGGCTGCGAGATCGTGGGGTACTTGGTGCCCAGCCCCCCACTGGTCCGCCCCCGCGCAGCGGCCACCGCGGCCACCCACGGCTTCAACTCCGCGTTCTTCGCCACCTGTTGCGCCTGCACGGCGGCGGTAGGCGCGACGTACATCAGCGTGGTGTCCGTCGCCAGCAGACTCGTGGAGCTGGTCAGACACGTCACGATCTTCTTGCTCACGTCATAGCGTCCGGTGTCCTTCTGCACCGGCACGGTGACGAACTCACCACCGGTCGGCACCGGCGCCGAACCCCCGTTCTGCGCCGGGATGTTGACGATCCCGTACCCGAACCCGGCCTTGTCCGCGTTGCCGAGCTGCCACGTCCCGTTCTCGCTGAACGCGTACTCCCCGGTGGCGAACTCCTGCCAACTGGTGGTCTGGGTGTTGTTGAGGACGTCCTTGGGCGCGTAGCCGGCGTCGACCCACTGCTTCCACAGCGTCAACGCGGCGGCCCCCTCGGAGGAGTTGAGCTTGGTGAGGTCGCCGCCCGCACCCCAGAACCAGGGCAGGAACTGGAAACTGCCCTCCTCCGTGTTGATCGCGGAGAACGTGATGCCCTTCTTGCCCGCAGCCTTGACCTTCTGCAGGGCTGCCGTCAGCGAGGCCCAGTCCTTGACCGAGGCGGGGTCGACGTGCGCTGCGGTCAGGATCTTCTTGTTGTAGTAGAGGGCAAGGGTGTTGGCGCCCACGGGTATCCCGTACGCCGAGCCGTCGATGGTGCCCGCGCCGATGATGTTCTTCTGGATCGACGAGGTGTCGAGCCCGAGGTCGCTCGTCTTGTTGAGGATGCCCGCCTCGACCAGCGTGGAGACGACCGGGTTGTCCACCAGCATCACGTCCGGCGCGTTGCCCTGTTGGGCGGCCAGCAGCGCCTTGTTGCCCAGGTCGGTCGTGTCGTAGGCGGTCCGCTTGATCTTCACCCCGGCCTGCGTGCCGCACCGCGCGACCTGTTTGCCCCAGTCGGAGGAGGCGTCGAACTGCGGGTACGGGTCCCAGAAGGCGTACGTCTTGGAGTCGCCGGAGGAGGACGAGGCGGAGCCGGAGCCGCACGCGGCGATCGATACGAGCGCGCCGGTCGCGGCGAGCGCGGTGAGGAGGGTTCTGCGGGTGTTTCGCACGGGAGTGACCTCGTTGTCAGGGTGAAGGACAAGGGAGTTCAGGAGGTCGGCAGCCAGACGCGCATGCTGCCGTCCTGCCGGTTGGCCCACGCGTAGTAGGGGATCGCGGTGAGCTCGACCAAGTCGCCGGCCGGTGCGGCGTCGGGTCCGGCGGCCCGGTACGGCCACCAACTCCCGTCCTCCGCAAGGCGCCTGCGGTACCCGGCCGCGACGACGGTGATGACGCCGCCGAGCAGCTCCGGGCGGTGCTTCACGGCGAGCGGGCGTGTGGGGTCGAGGACGATGTCGTCCAGGCCGCCGCCGGGATGGTCCACCTGTTCCAGGCAGTACACGAGCGGCCCGCGCTCGATCGCCGCACAGCCGCGTACGGCGTCGACGCGAGGGTCGGCGGCGGTGAGCCGGGGGTCGAGCGCCAGCTCCAGGACGACCACGTCTCCCGGCGCCCAGGTCCGTTCGAGGCGCAGCCAGCCGTCCTCGACCGGCGCGTCCGTCTGGTCGTAGGACAACTCCCCGGCGCGCACCCGGAATTCACGGCACCACTGCGGGATGCGCAGGGACAGGGTCCACGGCCGGTCGGGGGACTCCTCGACGGTGAGGGTGATCGTGCCGTGCCAGGGGTAGTCGGTCTCGGCGCGCACGGACATCGCGCCGTAGGAGTAGCGGCCGGTGACGAACTGGTGGATCTGCAGGCCCTGTTCGTCGCCGGACGACAGATAGTGCTCCAGGGACGCCAGCAGCCGCATCACGTTCGGCGGGCAGCAGGCGCAGCGGAACCAGCGGGTGCGGCGGGCCGACTGGTCGCCGCCGGGGTCGGTGTGGCCGTCGCGGACCTGGAGCGGATTGACGTACAGCCAGCGCTCGCCGTCCAGGGAGACCCCGGCAAGGAAGCCGTTGTACAGGGTGCGTTCGATCAGGTCGCCGTAGCGGGCCTCGCCGGTGAGCAGGGCCATGCGCCAGGTCCACTGGACCGAGGCGATGGCGGCGCAGGTCTCGCAGTAGGCGCGCTCGTTGGGGAGTTCGTAGGGGTCGCCGAAGTCCTCCTCGTCGTGGTGGGCGCCGAGTCCGCCGGTGAGGTGGGTCTTGGTCGTGGCCATCGCGTGCCACAACCGCTCGGCGGCGGACCGCAGTTCGGGGTCGTCCGTCTCGGTGGCGAGGTCGGCGACCGCGGCCAGCAGATACAACTGCCGTACGGCGTGCCCCTCCACGTTGGTGGCCTCGCGCACCGGGACGCGGTCCTGGCAGTAGGCCTCGCCGCCGAGGAGGCCGTGGCCGTGCCGGTCGACGAAGTAGCCGGCCAGGTCGAGGTGGGCGCGGTCGCCGGTCTCCCGGTACAGCTCGACCAGCGCGGTCTCCACCTCCGGATGTCCGTCGACGCCGTCGATCGGCCGGCCGCTGCCGGGCGGTCCGAACGTCCGGCCGAGGTGATCTGCGAACTTGCCTGCCACATCGAGGAGTTCGGGTTGCCCGGTGGCCCGGTGGTGGGCCACCGCCGCCTGGATCAGATGACCCGCGCAGTACAACTCGTGGCCCCAGCGAAGGTCCTGGTAGCGCGCGCCGCCCTTCCGTACCTGGAACCAGGTGTTGAGGTAGCCGTCCGGCTGCTGGGCCGCGGCGACCAGGGCGATGATCCGGTCGACCTCGAACTCCAGCTGCCCGTCCGGCTGTTGGGCGAGCTGCCAGGAGGCGGCCTCCAGCCATTTGTAGACGTCCGTGTCGACGAACGGGTACGCGCCCCGGTACTCGCCCTCGGTAGTGCCGGCGGCCAGTCGCAGGTTGTGCAGATTGCCCGCGGACTCCAGCAGGCCGGGGCCCTGGGGCAGGGAGACCCGGGCGTTCACCTCGCGGTGGCTGTGCCAGAAGCCTGCCGTGACGTCGGCGGTGCCGGGGCGCAGCGCCGCGCGGGCGGCTGGGCCGAGCCGGACCGGACCGATGGGGGACGCGGCGGAAGGGATGCGGGGCATGGCTCTCCGGTTCTTCTCAGGAACTCGTTTGAGCAATCGTTTTCCTGCTGGAGAGTAGAGGGGAGATGGCAGATCCGGGTCAAGTGTTGCGACATACCTTTTTTCATGTTGCCCCGGGGCTGCTACTGTCGCCGATGAGGCCGTCAGCGCCGACGTATCGCCGACGTGAAGGAAAAGGACTGCCCGTGACCTCTGCTCCTCGTTCGCCCTCCGCGGGCCGGGCCCGACTCGCCGATGTCGCCGCGCTCGCGGGCGTCAGCGTGGGCACCGCGTCGAAGGCGCTGAACGGCGGCGGACGGATGCGGCCCGAGACCCGGCAGCGGGTGCTGGACGCGGTGGAGGCCCTCGGCTTCCGGCCCAACCAGTACGCGCAGAGCCTGCACACCGGCCGGAGTTGGACGGTCGGGCTGATGACCACGGACGGCATCGGCCGGTTCAGCACACCCGTGCTCCTCGGCGCCGAGGACGCGCTCGGCGCCGGCAAGATCTCCGTACTGCTGTGCGACACCCGGGGCGACGCGATCCGCGAACAGCACCATCTGCGCAACCTCATGGACCGCCGCGTCGACGGCATCATCGTCACCGGCCGCCGCACCGACCCCCGCCCGCCGCTCACCGGCGTCGACGAGGTCCCGGTGGTCTACGCGCTGTCCCCGTCCACCGACCCGGACGACACCTCCGTGGTCTCCGACGACGAGGGCGGCGCCCGCCTCGCCGTGGAGCATCTGCTGGCCACCGGCCGCACCCGGATCGCGCACATCACGGGACCGGCCCATCACGCCGCCGCCCAGGACCGGGCCCGGTTCGCGATCGACCATCTCAAGGGCGCGGCACTCGAACTCGCCACCGGGCGCGTCCACTTCGGCGAGTGGAGCGAGGCATGGGGCCGCCGCGCCGTCGACGCGGTCCTGCGCACGGCATCCGACACGGACGCCTTCTTCTGCGGCAACGACCAGATCGCGCGCGGGGTGACGGACGCGCTGCGCGAACGCGGGGTGAGCGTCCCGGCCGACATCGCCGTCGTCGGCTACGACAACTGGGACACCATGTCCCTGGCCAGCCGTCCGCCCCTCACCACGATCGACATGAGTCTCGACGAGATCGGCCGGATCGCGGCCCTGCGGCTCCTGGAGGCGATCGACGCCGACCCGGCACCGGGGCTGCACACGGTGCCGTGCCGGTTGGTGGTGCGGGAGTCCAGCTGAGGAAGTCGGGGGAGAGCGGCGTCAGTTGGCGGCGCGATCGGGGAACAGCGCGTTCAGGGCGTCCCGTTGCTCCCGCCCCACGAACTGGGTGAGCCCCCGCCTGACCGTCTCGGCGAGTGACCCGGAGGCCTCGCGCAGGAGTTGGCTGGCCTTTTCGGTGAGGGCGACCTCGATGCCGCGCTTGTCACCGCAGACGGACTTGCGGGTGACCAGGCCCGCGTGCTGGAGACAGGCGATCTGATAGGTCAGCCGGGTCTTGGGCCGGCCCAGGAGTTCCGCGATCCGGGTCATCCGCAGGCCCTCCTTGGGCTGCTCGGCCAGCAGGCAGAGCACCAGGAACTCGTCGTGCGAGACGTCGAGGTTCCCCTTCACGACCGAGCGCAGCTCCTGCTCCACCGCACCCGTCGCCGCCAGCAGCAGCATCCAGGCGCGCAGCTCGGGCGGGAGCAGCCCGCCGCCCTGCATGGAGGGGCATTGGGGCTGGTCGGCAGGGTGCTCAACGGGGTCGGCCATGGCATCGAGTCTACCTGTTGTCCAATTTTGGAGGAGTTGTTGTTCAGATTTGGATAATGGGCTAGCGTGAGGCTCATTCAAATTTGGACTACTGGATCAGCTGGAGAGATCATGACCGTCGCCGTCGAAACCGGGGTGTGGCAGCTCGACCAGGCCGCCTCCACCGTGGGCATCAGCCACAAGACGATCTGGGGCCTGGTCAACGTGAAGGGCACCTTCGGGACCCTCAGCGGTCAGGGCGAGGTCCGGGGCGACGGCTCCGCGGTCGGCACGCTGACCCTGGACGCCGCCTCCCTGGACACCAAGAACGCCAAGCGCGACAAGCACCTGCGGTCCGCCGACCTGTTCGACACCGAGAAGTTCCCGGAGATCACCTTCGCCGTGCGCAGCGCGGAACCGCGCGACGGCGACACCGTGCACGTCGTCGGTCAGCTGACCGTCCACGGCATCAGCCGCCCGCAGACCTTCACGGCCCGCCTCAAGGACGCGACCGGCGAAGCGCTCACGCTGGACGCCGAATTCACCGTGGACCGCGACCAGTTCGGCCTGGGCTGGAACCAGATGGGCATGCTGCGCGGCCTGACCACCGTCACCACCACGCTCCGCTTCCTGCGCACCGGCGCCTGACAGACCGTCAAGCAGTCGGTCAATCCGCGGGCCGCAGCCGGATGTCCGAGCTGGACAGCGTCTGCGGAGTGGCGGTGAAGGCCCGCACCCGGATACGGACCTGCTTGTGCGGCAGGGTGAACGTCCCGTTGGGCGGCCGGAGTTCGATGGTCTCCGTGCTGTGCGCGGGCAGCGTCGCCGGGCCGCCCACCTGGGACCAGTACCTGCTCATGCCCTGGCCCGTGGTGAGCGTGTAGTGGGGCGTGAGGGCGTCGCCGGACGAGTTGGTCACCTTGAGGGTCAGCCGGGTCACGACTGTGGGCAACGCGCGCCGCACACCGGTGAGTCGCATGTCCATCGGCGGTGCCCCCGTCGCCGCCACGGCGGCGCTCGCCAGCGCGGGCGTGACCAGCAGCACGGCCGCCGCGACCCGGGCCTGCCGGCGGTGCGGACCGGACAGCAGCCGGGGGCGCGGCTGCCACGCGTCACGGAACTCGGCGATCGGCGCGGTGACCGCCGAGGCCAGCCACAGCGGTGTCATCAGCAGGTAGTAGCCGTCCTGCGAACGCGTCGCCAGATAGAAGGCGCACCAGGGAAGGACGGTCGCCGCCGGCCCCAACCGCCGTACGAACAGCACGAACACGGCGAGCAGTCCCGCCGCCAGCAGCATGCTAGCGTGGGAGTACCAGTCGAGCCGGTCGCTGCCGTTCGTGAAGTACAGCGAGATGTCCACCAGGCCCTGACCGTGCACCACCGCGCCCTGCGTCAACGGCAGCGCGATGCCCCGCAGCCAGGTGCCCGGCTCGTGCACGATGAAGTACGTGTTGATCAGCAGCCATACGGTGACGGCGACCCCGACGATCCGCAGCAGCACCAACGCGGCCTGCCGGGCGCCCAGTTCACCGCGCCGCATCGCGTAGATCCCGGCGAGCAGGAACGGAGTGAGAAACCACGGGAGTTGCTGCGCCGCGCAGGCCGCCCCCAGGCACGCGGCCTGGGCGATCCCGGCACGACCGAGCCGGCCGCCCCTGCCGATCCGGGGCCAGCGGATCACCACCGGCACCAGCAACGCCATGGCGAGCACGGCGGGATAGCCCTGACGGCCGTAGGTCGGCAGCAGGCCGAGACCCAGGCATGCCATGGTGGCCGCCGACCGCCACTGCGTGGGCAGCAGCCGCCACATGAGGACCGCGGCCGCGATCAGCGCGCCGGTCGCGACGGCCGTCGCGGGGGCACCGCCGTGCCCGATCCACAGCAGGGGCGCCGTCAGCAGCGTCTCCAGCGGGGGATAGCCGTAGGTGTAGTCGTAGCCGCCGGTCACCGTCGGGGTGAGTGCGACGCCCTGGCTGGGGTGGAACAGCCACGGCCAGGGCCGGCCGTAGATCGAGTGTCCGGCGACCAGTTCCTTGGCTGCCTGGGTGGTGAGGACCGCCTCGTCGCCGCCGGTGTGGAACACGGACCACGCGGACAGCGCCAGCAGGACCGCGGTCACCAGTACGGCGAGATCGACCCGGGCCAACGACCGCGCCCGGCCGACCACCAGGGTCAGCACCCCGCACACCAGGATCGAGGCGTAGCAGAGGCAGACGACCGCGGCCACGACGAGCCGGTGGCCGGCGGCCTCCGTCCACACCGGGCGGACGCCGATGAACAGACTGATGTCGGCGAGCAGGGTGAGGATGCGGTGCCACTGCGCGGGAGGTTCCGGGGCGGACACCGCCGACTGTGTCCGCCGACCGGGTGCCACCTGTTGTGTTTCTGCCAAGTGCACGACACAGGACGCTAGTTGCGCCCGGTGAGCTGGGTGCCCGGAGTCGTGAAGATTCGGGTGTGAGACCGGTAAGAAGGCCTCGTCGTAGCCTAAATGGGGCAAACTCGAACGGCTTTGTTCAACCGTCCGTGGCCATCAGTTCATTCAGTAAACATCGCGCACATACCGCTTCGCCGATGCCAGTTGCTTCACATACGCGGCCGCCTCGGCCTCGTCCAGCCCGCCGTGCGCGACCGCGATGTCACGCAGCGCGCGGTCCACGTCCTTCGCCATCCGCGAGGCGTCCCCGCACACATAGAAGTGGGCACCCTCCCGCAACCAGTGCCACACCTCGGGCCCGTGCTCCCGCATCCGGTCCTGCACGTACACCTTGGCGCGCTGGTCCCGGGAGAACGCCGTGTCCAGCCGGGTGAGCGAGCCCTCGTCCAGCAACTCCGTCAACTCCTCCTCGTAGTAGAAGTCCGTCGCGCGATGCTGCTCCCCGAAGAACAGCCAGTTCGGCCCGGGATGCCCGAGCGCGCGTCGCTCCTGAAGGAATCCGACGAACGGCGCGACCCCCGTGCCGGGTCCGACCATCACCATCGGCGTCGCGGGGTCGGCGGGGGGCCGGAAGTGCGGCGCGCGTTGCACGAACACCGGGACCTCGGTCCTCGCTTCGACATCAGTATCGGCGTCGGCGAGGAAGGGTGAGCAGACCCCGCCGCGCTGACGGCCGTAGAGATTCTCGTAGCGCACCACCGACACCGTCAGCGAGACGCTGTGCGGGTCGACGAGCGGGCTGGAGGAGATCGAATACAGGCGCGGCTGAAGCTTCTTGAGGACTCCGGCCCATTCCTCGGCCCCCGCCTTCACGGGGTACTCGGCGAGTACGTCGACCGCCTGCCGCCCCCAACTCCACTGCGCGAGCCCATCCTTGTTGTCGGGCCGCAGCAGCCTGCGCAACTCCCGGTCGTCCCGGGCGCGTTCGGCCACGAAGCGAAGCAGGTCCGGGGTGATGCGGGTGATGTCCAACTGGCGATGGAGCGCCTCGGCGAAGGGGAGCTCCCCAATGCCTTCCAGTTCTACGGCCGTTGAGGCATCGGTGCCGGTGGCGGTGAGCCATTCGTCCACCAGGGCGGGCGAGTTGACCGGCCGCACGCCGAGCGCGTCACCGGTCTCGTAGGTGAGGTCGGTGCCGCTGGTGTCGAAGGTGAACCGGCGGACCTCCTTGCCCGCACCGGGACGGCTGAGCAGGCGGTTGCCGACTAGCCGGGCGGGGGTCGGGGCGGGCTTGGGGGACCGGGCGAGCGGCTTGGGGGACGCCGTTTCGGTGACCGTCTCAGCGACCGTCTCGGTGGTCGTTCCGCTGCCGAGCGCGGTGATCACCTGGCCCAGCCACGCGTCCGCCGACGGCTCGAAGTCCGGCTCGCAGTCCGTACGCGGGGTCAGTCGCACCCCGCCCAACTCGTTGAGCCGCGCGTCCAGTCGACGCCCGTGCCCGCAGAAGTCGCCGTACGACGAGTCGCCCAGGGCGAGCACCGCGAACCGCATTCCGTCCAGCCGCGGCGCCTGTTCACCGGCGAGTGTGTCCCAGAAGCCGGAGCCGTTGTCGGGGGCGTCGCCGTCGCCGAACGTGCTGGTGATGAAGAGGAGATCGGCGTCGGCCGGGAGCGTGCCGACGTCGGCCTGGTCCATGCCGACCAGGGATGCCCGGTGCCCGGCCGAGCCCAGCCGTTCGGCGGTGGCCGCCGCCAACTCCTCGGCGTTGCCGGTCTGCGAGGCCCACAGGACGACTATCTGCCGGGCGGGCTGCGGCTGTTGCCGCGGTCGTTGTGGGGGAGTGGGCGTCGACCTCGAATACATCCCGGCGAGAACGCCGTTGACCCACAGCGCGTGCTCGGCACTGAAGGGCGCGTCCGGCGGGAGGGTCGGCACACCCGGGGTGCCGGATTCGATGCCCGCCAGGAAGCCGGTCAGGTAGAGGCGTTCCTGGGCGGCGAGGACGGGCGGTGGAGCCGGGTCGAGCCCGAAGGGATTCGTGCCGGGGATGACGGCGGTCGGGACAACTGCCTTCTGGGAAGTCGCTGTTGGCGTCGGTGCCGGTGTGGGCGCCGGTGCCGCACTCGCCACTCTCGTCAACGACACCGCACACACCTTGAACTCCGGCTGGAACGACACCGGATCCACCGCGTCGCTCGTCACCGCGTTGACGCTCAGATACTCGCCGAAGAGGTCGTTCCAGTGGAACGGCGCGAAACAGCCGCCCGGCCGCACCCGGTCGGTCACCACCGCGGGCAGCACCGCCCGCCCCCGCCGTGACGCGACCTCCACCGAGTCGCCCTCCGCGATGCCCAACTCCCGTGCGTCCTGCGGATGCAGCTCCACGAAGGGTCCGGGGTTCAGCTTGTTGAGCTTGGCGACCTTGCCCGTCTTCGTCAGCGTGTGCCACTGGTGCTGCAACCGCCCGGTGTTCAGCACGAACGGGTAGTCGTCGTCGGGCAGTTCGGCGGCGGGCATGTGTGGGCGGGCATGAAAGGCCGCCCTGCCGCTGGCAGTCGGGAAGCGCGGCTCGCCTCCGCCCACGTACCGGATGGGGTTGCGGTCCGGCCCGTCCTCCGCCGCCGCCGGCCACTGCACCGGCGTGGACCGCAGCCGCTCGTACGTCACCCCGCGCAGATCCCAGCCGGTCACCGGGTTCCAGAACTGCCGTATCTCCTCGAAGACCTGCTCCGCACTGTCGTAGGAGAAGCCCTTCTCGTAGCCCATCGCGCAGGCGACGGCCGCGATGATCCGCCAGTCGGCCATCGCCTCGCCGGGTGGGTCGACGACGGGGCGGGCGAGGGTGAGGGTGCGCTCGCTGTTGACGAGGACGCCCTCGGACTCGGTCCACAGCGCGCCGGGCAGGACGACATCGGCGTAGGCGTTGGTCTCGGTGTCGGTGAAGACGTCCTGGGTGACGACGAACTCGGCCGTTTCCAGGCCCTCGATGACGGTCCGTCGGTTGGCGACCGAGGCGACCGGGTTGGTGCAGATGATCCAGCAGGCCTTGATGTCGCCGTCGGCCATCTTCTGGAACATCTCGACGGTGCCCCGGCCGACGCCGTCCGCGCGGATCGAGCCCGGCGGCAGGCCCCACAGTTCCTCGGTGAACTCCCTTTCCGCGTCGACGAGTACGGACCGCTGACCGGGCAACCCCGGTCCCATGTAGCCCATTTCGCGGCCGCCCATCGCGTTCGGCTGGCCGGTGAGGGAGAACGGGCCGCTGCCCGGACGGCAGATCGCGCCCGTCGCGAGATGCAGGTTGATGAGGGCGTTGGTGTTCCACGTCCCGTGCGTGGACTGGTTGAGCCCCATCGTCCAGCAGCTCATCCACTCGCCCGCCTCACCGATCAGCCGGGCCGCCGTACGGATGTCGTCCTCGGCGATGCCGGTGAGGGCGGCGACGGCGTCCGGCGCGTAGTCGTCGAGGAACTCGGGCAGCGCCTCCCAGCCCTCGGTGTGCGCGGCGATGAACTCCGGGTCGGTGTGCCCGTTCTCGTGCAGCAGCCTCAACAGGCCGTTGAGCAGGGCGAGATCGGTGCCCGGCGCGATCTGGAGGAAGAGGTCCGCCTTCGCCGCCGTGGCGGTCCGGCGCGGGTCGACGACGATCAACTTGGCGCCCGCCTTGACCCGTTCCATCATCCGCAGGAAGAGAATCGGATGGCAGTCGGCCATGTTCGAGCCGATGACCAGGAACGCGTCCGCCCGCTCGAAGTCCTCGTACGACCCCGGCGGCCCGTCCGCGCCGAGCGACGACTTGTAACCGGCGCCCGCACTCGCCATGCAGAGCCGGGAGTTGGACTCGATCTGGTTCGTCCGGAGGAACCCCTTGGCCAGCTTGTTCGCCAAGTACTGCGCCTCCAGGCTCATTTGCCCGGAGACGTAGAGGGCGACCGCGTCCGGCCCGTGTTCGTCGACGATCTTCCGCAGTCGTCGCGCGGTCCCGGCGATCGCGTCGGCCATCGGCGTGGGCACCGGCTCCTCGCCCCGCTCGTCCCGCACGAGTGCGCCGGTCAGCCGGCCCGGTGCGGCGAGCATCTCGGCCGTGGTCGCGCCCTTGGTGCAGAGCCGGCCCGCGTTCGCCGGGTGCGCCTTGTCGCCGGACGCCTTGAGGACCGTAGGCCTGCCGTCGGGACCCGCGCCGACGTCGAGCAGCATGCCGCAGCCCACACCGCAGTACGAGCAGACCGTCCGTACCTGCCGCGTCGGGGTCGTCGTCATGCCGTAGACCGTACGAATTGCCCGTTACGCCGAGGTCACGTGGCCCGATCATGAGGGGTTACGCCCGCTGCACAACCGGCCGGGGGCCACTGTGAGATGCGCCGGATCTTGTCGCGGAGTGTGTCGCTATTGGGCTGAACGGGTGACAGTGCGCAACAATTGCCGGATGCAGACTGCCAGCGCGACCCAGGACGGAGCATGCCGGTGAACAGCCACGATGTCACCGACGAACAGTGGGAGGGGCTCGCCCAGGTAGTGCCGCTGCGAGGGCGCGACGCCTGGCCGTCCGCCGTGGGCCACCGTTCGATACCCGAGGCCCGGACCGAGCCCCGCCGCCGCTTCGTCGTCCTCCGCGTGAACGTGTTCGGGGACGCCCGCGAGGTCGCGGAGACCCTGATGGCGGGCATCCCGGTGCTGCTCGACCTCACGGGCGCGGAGACGGAGGTCGCCAAGCGGGTGCTGGACTTCAGCACGGGTGTCGTCTTCGGCCTGGCGAGCGGGATGACCCGCGTCGACCGGAACGTGTTCCTGCTCACACCGCCGGGAACCGAGGTGCGGGGGCTGATGGAGGGGGCGGGGGTTCCGGGCGCGTGAGGGCCGGGGGGCCATGCGTGTGAGGGGAGCGGGAGGTCCGGTCCCTCGATCGTAGGAAGGTCTCCGGGGCGGAACGGTTCGCCTGGCGGCGGAGGCCTACGGTCCGGATATGACCGTGTCAGCACAGTCGCCCCAGTCGCCCGACTCCTCCCGGTTCCCCAGGTCGCCCGCGTCCTCCCGGTCGTCCGAGTCGGTACCGCCGCAGGGGCGATCGCCCGAAGCCGCCTCGCCCCGGGCCCGGCCCACGCCGGAGCCGTCGGCCGGCGTCGCCCCGCCGTCGTCGAGGGCGCCCGCGCCGACGAGCCCCGGGCGCGTCGAGGCGCACCCCGACCGGCCGCACCTCACCGAGCTGCGGCTGTCGGCGTTCGCCACGCACCGGGGCGCCGGATTCCCGCTCGGGCCGCTCACCCTCTTCGCCGGGCCCAGCGGGTGCGGCAAGACGAGCGCGCTGCGGGCGTACGAGGCACTCGCGCGGCTCGGCGGCGGGAGCGAGGTGGGAGAGGTCTTCCCGGACCCGGTCGCCTGCGTCCCGGAGCGGGCCCGGCCCGACGCCCAGCGTCGGCGCGGGTTCAGGATCGGCTGTACGGCGGACGGGCCCGAGGGTCCGGTACGGCTCGACGTCGCCGTCCAGGCCGAGCCCGAACTCCGCATCGTGGGCGAGCGGTTGACGTCGGGCGCCCTGGTCCTCCTGGAGACCGCGCTGCGCGACCCCTCACGCCGCTCGGTCCAGGCCGCCTGGCATACGGCGGGTTCCTCGCCGGTGACCCGCGCACCCCTGCCGGACGACCGGCTCGGTACCGCCCTGCTGCCGTTGCGTGTCGCAGGCAAGACGGACGGGCAGCGTCAAGTCCTCGCCGCCGCCGAGCAGATGGTGGTCGCCCTGCGCTCCGTCTTCGCCTGCGATCCGGCACCCGGGCGGATGCGCGCCGCTGTGCCGATCGGCGACGGGCGGCTGCTGCGGGACTGCGGCAACCTCGCCGACGTGCTGTGGCGCACCCGGTCCGAGTGCGGGCGACGGCACGGGCAACTCGTCACGGCGGTGCGCACGGGGTGTGCCGGACCGGTGGTGGACGTCCTCGCGGAATCGGTGGGCGATGGCACGCTCCGCGCGGTCCTCGACCGGGGTGACGGACTGCGCACCGGCTTCGAACGGCTCGGTGACGGTGAACTCCGGTACACGGCACTGGCGTTGGTGCTGCTCACCGGCCCCGGCGTCCTGGAGGTCGACCCGCCCGGTGAGGTCCCGGCCGCGATGCAGACCCTGACCGTCCTCGCCGACGGCCTCGACCGGGGAGTGGACGTACGGCAACGGGCCGAACTGCTGCGGCTCGCCGCGCGGATGTGCGAGCGGGGGCACATCCGGCTGGTCGGCGCGGTGAGCGACGCGTCCTGGGCCACTCAGATCGACGGTGTCACAGTGGTAGACCTTGACCCGTGACAGAACATCTCGACGTGGCGAAACTGCAGCGCAGACTGGCCGAGTTCGCGGCAGCGCGGAACTGGCAGCCGTACCACACCCCCAAGAACCTCGCCTCCGCGCTCAGCGTGGAGGCCTCCGAACTCGTCGAGATCTTCCAGTGGTTGACCCCCGAGGAGTCGGCGCGGGTGATGGACGACCCGGACAGCGCGCACCGGGTGCGGGACGAAGTCGCCGATGTGCTCGCGTACTTGCTGCAACTGTGCGAGGTGCTCGGCATCGACCCGCTCGCCGCGCTGGACGCGAAGATCGACCGGAACGAGGGCAGGTTTCCGGCGCCGTAGCCGACAAGTCCTCGCCGTAGTCGATCAATTGGGGATCGATTGGGGGAGTCGGCGCGTCCATTTTCACTCTCCGGAGTCATTCATCTGCCCGCAACCGATTTGTTGTCCACAGATTTCCGCCTTCCTCTGGCTTTTCGTCTCAGGGACTCTCACTCTGGGTAGTGGACAAGGGAGTTCGGGCGGACGTGCGAACAGCACGTCGGGATACGACAGGGGCAGCGCATGGACGCGATGCGGCTCATCGTGACGAGCAGGCGCGCCCTGGCCGCGAGCGGCGGTGTGCCGGAGACCATGACGGAGGTGTGGCAGGCGCAGGCCCTCGCCCAGGCGATAGGCAGCCGCCTCGCGGTCTTCGGTCCACCCGAACTGCGGGGCGAGGCACTGGGGTTGACCGAGTTGGCGGGCCGGGGCTGCGGAGTGCTCGACACCCCCGTGCTCGCCATCGAGGACTTACGCGCGGCCCAGCTCACCGAGTTGGGCGACGCCCGCCTCGCTCTGCTGTGCCTGGGCGGTCTGCTGGGTGAGGTCGGCATCGCCCTCGTCGGTGTCGCGTGCGCGGCGGACGACGAGGGCACGTACTGGCAGTGCATGGAGGCGATCGACGCGGCGGACGAGTCCCGGGACCGGGTCCTGGAAATGCTCCGGAGACTGGCGGACCGGGAAGAGGCGATACCGGAGCGGGAGGCGGGGTGACCTGGCCGTTCGCCTCCGGCGCGGGGCTGTGGGGGCGTCGGGCGGTGCAACTGGCCGAGCGAGGCGGGGACTTCGGGTGGAGGCTTGAGCCGTACGAGGACGCGGCGCCGGTGCGGGGGTATCGCGACAAGGTCGCCGCGTTTGAGTGGGGCGAGCGCCGTGATGGTCGCGGTTCGTGGGGTCTGCGCGACTCCGTTGTGGCTGGTCGCGCAGTTCCCCGCGCCCCTTCAGGGCGCTTCAGGCGGCCTGTGTTGTTGGGATCGGAGGGTGAGCCGGTCCGCCGCCGTGTGCAGGTCAGCTGGTCGGGCCGCCCTCCTCGGCGGATGCCGACCCCGTGTTTCCGGCCGACTGCAGATCCGCGTCCAGGGCGGAGAGATCCGCGTTCAGGGACGCCATCAGCTCCTCCATCTGCTGCAACAACCCCTTCGGTTGCGCAGGCCCGCCCTGTAGCGGCACGGCTTCTTGGGACATGACGGCCTCCTCGGCCCGTGGCCTCCCCGGTGAGGAGAGGCCGATGCGGGTGACGCCCCGACGTCGCCTCGCCGGTGCGGGAATCCGGTCGGTCCGGCTCCGCCCGAGCCAACGATCATCAACGGGGCCGGTCACTGGCGCGGGCGCCCCCCGTGCGCACGGTTGACGCAATTTCACCCGACCGGGCACGAGGAGGGCCGTAGGGACCGATGGGGTTGACCGGGACCCGAGCGTGCAGGATGGAACCATGGATCTGCGCATCTTCACCGAGCCCCAGCAGGGGGCGACCTACGACACCTTGCTCGCCGTGGCCAAGGCCACCGAAGACCTGGGCTTCGACGCCTTTTTCCGCAGTGATCATTATTTGAGCATGGGCTCGGGCGATGGCCTCCCGGGCCCCACCGACGCCTGGATCACCCTGGCCGGCCTCGCCCGCGAGACCAAGCGCATCCGCCTGGGCACCCTGATGACGGCCGGCACCTTCCGCCTCCCCGGCGTCCTCGCCATCCAGGTCGCGCAGGTCGACCAGATGTCGGGCGGCCGGGTCGAACTCGGCCTGGGCGCGGGCTGGTTCGAGCAGGAGCACAAGGCGTACGGCATCCCGTTCCCGAAGGAGAAGTTCGCTCGCCTGGAGGAGCAGCTGGCGATCGTCACCGGGCTGTGGGCGACCAAGCCCGGCGACACCTTCGACTTCCACGGCACGCACTACGACCTGACCGACTCGCCCGCGCTGCCCAAGCCCGCGCAGGCGAAGATCCCCGTGCTGATCGGCGGCCACGGCGCGAGCCGTACCCCGAAGCTGGCGGCACGGTTCGCCGACGAGTTCAACATGCCGTTCGCCTCGATCGAGGACAGCGAGCGGCAGTTCGGCCGGGTCCGCGCCGCCGCCGAGGCGGCCGGCCGCAAGGCCGACGACCTCACGTACTCCAACGCCCTCGTGGTCTGCGTCGGCAAGGACGACCAGGAGGTCGCCCGCCGCGCCGCCGTGATCGGCCGCGAGGTCGACGAACTCAAGGCCAACGGCCTGGCGGGCACCCCGTCCGAGGTCGTCGACAAGATCGGCCGCTACGCCGAGATCGGCGCCCGGCGCATCTACCTCCAGGTCCTCGACCTCGCCGACCTGGACCACCTGGAGCTGATCTCGGCCCAGGTGCGGGCTCAGTTGTCGTAGCCCCGTCGTAGGCCCAGTAGTAGTGCTGTGCGGGCGGGGTGCATCTGTCCCGCCCGCACCGGGCTCCACCGTCTCGCCGCAGGGCAGGTCCTAGCTCGAACTCGGCGTCCCCGCCCCCGCGGTGGCCGTCGCGGGCACCTCTGCGGGGGCGGGCGCCCGCCGTCCCGGCAGGAACGCCGCCAGTACCAGGGCCGCCAGGGACGCCGCCGAACCGATGCCCATGATCACGCGGAAACCGTTGTGGGAGGGGACCGTGAGCGAGCCGAAGTCCGTCGTCATGTGGGCCAGGACGACTCCGGCGACGGCGCTGGAGGCGGACGTACCGATGGACCGCATCAGGCTGTTGAGGCTGTTCGCGGCGGCCGTCTCGGACAGCGGCACGGCGCCCATGATGAGCGCGGGCATCGCGCCGTAGGCGAAACCGACCCCGGCGGAGATCACACAGCACACCACCACGACCTGCCAGACCGCGGCCATCATGACGACCCCCAGCCCATAACCGGCGGCCACGATGAGCGCCCCCAGCATCAGGGTGACCTTGGGTCCGGCCGCCGCCGAGATCCGGGCGGAGAGAGGCGCGGTCGCCATCATCACCAGGCCGGAGGGGCCGAGCGCGAGCCCCGCCGCGAGGACGGTCTGGCCGAGGCCGTAGCCGGTGAGGGTGGGGAGTTGGAGCAACTGCGGTACGGCCAGTGACATCGCGAACATGGCGAAGCCGAACACCACGGACGCGAGGTTGGTGAGCAGCACCTGGCGTCGCACGGTGGTGCGCAGATCGACCAACGGCCGTTCGGTACGCAGCTCCCACCAGCCCCACACCGACAGCACCACGACCGCCACGGCGAACAACCCGGTCGTCGTGCCGCTGCCCCAACCCCAGTCCGCCCCCTTGGAGATGGCCAGCAGCAGACACACCAGCCCGATCGACATCCCGACGCCGCCCACCACGTCGAACCGGCCGCCGCTGCGTACGGCCGACTCCGGTACGAGCGTCACGACGAGCGCGGCCACGACGGCACCGAGCACCGCGGCCGTCCAGAACAGCACGTGCCAGTCGGCCTTTTCGGCGATGAACGCGGCCGTCGGCAGCCCGAGCGCACCGCCCACCCCCAGCGACGCACTCATCAGCGCGGTCGCCGATCCCAGCCGCTCGGGCGGCAGTTCGTCCCGCATGATGCTGATGCCGAGCGGAATGACGGCCATCGAGACGCCCTGGAACGTCCGCCCGACGATCATCGGCACGAGCGAGTCGCTGAACGCGCCGATCACGGACCCGACGATCAGTAGGACCATGCTGAGCAACAGCATCCGCCGCTTGCCGTACATGTCCCCGAGCCGTCCCACGACCGGGTTGGCGACGGCGGCGGCGAGCAGCGTCGCGGTGATCGCCCAAGTGGCGTCGGACGGCGAGGAGTTCAGCAGCTTGGGGAGTTCGGGCACGATCGGGATGATCAACGTCTGCATCAGCGAGACGGTGATACCGCCGAGGGCCAGGACCCAGACGACAGCGCCGGAGCGCGACGGCTCGACCCCCTCGACGGGAACGGGTGGGGAGGGGGAGTTGGACGCGGACATGGCGAAGCCTCCGGCTGACGCGTGCGACAGGGGCTGAACGAAACGAGTCTGGCATATTTTTCGTATGTCATACGCAAAATAGGCGGAGACGGGATCGAGCACTGCGGGAGCGGTAGCCTTCCCCTGTCCGGGCACGGCTGTCGCGGACGGAGAGGCACAGCGGATGACGCAGGTGGCGACGGGTTCCGGCCGCAGGGGCAGGGGGCGCCCACCCCGGCTGTCGCGGGAGCGGATCGTCGAGGGCGCGGTCGAGGTACTGCGCGCCGAACCGGCCGTCTCCCTCACCATCAAGCGCGTGGCCGACGTCGTCGGCGCCGCCCCCATGGCCCTCTACCGCTACTTCCCGGACCGCGACGCCCTCCTCCAGGCAACCGCCGACCACGTCCTGGAGGCGATGGAGCGCGCCCCGATCGCCGAGGGCCCCTGGCCGGACCGGCTCCGCGCCTGGATGCGGGCGGGCCAGGCCAACCTCCGCCCCTACCCGCAGCTCATGCCGTACATGACGACCACCCGGCACCCCGCCTGGCTCCCCGGCCTGACCCGCCTGCGCGAGATCCTCACCCCGGCCGGCCTCTCCGGCGAGGACCTGGCGCTCGCCGTGGCGCTCATCTCCTCGACGATGCTCGGCCACGCCGTCTACGAGGGTTACCGCAGGCCGGACGAGGAGATGACGGCCCTGCTCGACGACACCCCCGGCCCCGACCCCACAGCGGCCGCCCTGCGCCCCCTCCTCGCCGGGCTACCCGCCGCCCATGCCCGTCTCTACGACACGATCCTCGACCAGACGGTCACGACGGTGGAGCGGCTGGCGGGCGGGGCCGCGCGATAGCCGGGGGGGCGGTTGTCGGGTTGGGGTGAGTGGAGGGTCGTTCCGCCTTGCGGGTACGGGTACTTGTGCGGTCGGCGTACCGTACGGTGCGGTTGCAGGACTGGGGCGTGGTGGGGGAGGGCGTGTGAGCGAGCAGTTCAGTGGGCGCGGCGCTGTTGCGGACGCCGGGGCGCCGGGTGGCGCGATGGTGGTGGTCGAGGACCTGCGCCGTACTTATGGCAGTGGCGACACCGCCGTTCATGCCCTGCGCGGGGTTTCCTTCAGCGTGCCGCGCGGTGAACTCGTCGCTCTCAGGGGGCGTTCCGGGTCCGGGAAGACCACCGTGCTCAACCTGGTCGGCGGGCTGGACATTCCGGACGGCGGCCGGATCACCCTGGACGGCACCGACTTGGCCGGCCTCGGTGACGACGAACTGCTGGCGCTGCGCCGGGACCGTATCGGTTTCGTGTTCCAGTCCTTCGGTCTCATCCCGATCCTGACCGCCGCCGAGAACGTCGGGGTGCCGTTGCGCCTGCGGAAGGTCCCGGCCCGCGAACGGGAAGCCCGCGTCGACCTGTTGCTCTCCCTGGTCGGCCTCTCCGACCATGCCGACCAGCGTCCCGGTGAACTGTCCGGCGGTCAGCAGCAGCGGGTCGCGATCGCCCGCGCGCTCGCCAACAACCCGGCCCTGATCATCGCCGACGAACCCACCGGCCAGCTCGACGCCGACACCGGTCTCACCGTGATGGACCTGCTGCGCGCCGTCGTCCGCAGCGAATCCGTCACCGCCCTCGTCGCCACCCACGACACACAACTCCTCGCGCTGGCCGACCGGGTGCTAGAACTCCGTGACGGCCGGATCGTCGAGGACGTTTGACGGCGCTGGGGGCGCAGGGTCGGTGTGCCGGTGCCGGAGCGCGGGTGTGGGTGCGGGGGGTGCGGGCGCGGGTGCACCAGCCTTGTGCGCCAGGCCAGTTCGCGTGCCGTCGGCCCGGCTGATCACGCCCCTCGTGCGGGCTTCCGCATTACCCTGGCCGCTGTTCGACATCGTTATCCGCAGACTTCGCCTTCTCGGGGGACCGTGTGGCAGTTCACCAACAGCCCGCCGGGGCACCGGACTTGGACGAGCTGCGCCGGCGGGCCGCCAAGGCCGCGGCCCCACGGCGCGAGGAGGGGCTGGTCGTCTGCGAGAACCTGGTGCGGATCTACCAGACCGAGGGCGTCGAGGTGCAGGCCCTCCAGGGCCTCGATCTGGCCGTGGCCCAGGGCGAGATGATCGCGGTGATCGGGGCCTCCGGCTCCGGCAAGTCCACCCTGCTGGGCATACTCTCCGGCCAGGACGTGCCCACCGCGGGTGCCGCCGAGGTCGCCGGACACGACCTGCTGGCGATGAAGCGCCGCGAGCGGCTCAACTACCGGCGCGGCACCGTGGGTTTCGTCTGGCAGCAGACGTCCCGCAACCTGTTGCCCTATCTCTCGGCGGCCGAGAACGTGATGCTTCCGATGACGTACACCGGGATCAAGCGCTCCCAACGGCGGGCCCGAGCAGAGGAGTTGCTCGACCTGCTGTCCGTCGGTCACTGCCGGGACCGTACGCCTGACACGCTCTCCGGCGGTGAACAGCAGCGGGTCGCCGTCGCCGTAGCCAATGCCAACGAGCCCCGGGTGCTGTTCGCCGACGAACCCACCGGCGAACTCGACACCGCCACCAGCGACGAGGTCTTCGCCGCGCTGCGCCGGGCCAACGAGGAGTTGGGCGTCACCGTGATCGTGGTGACCCACGACGCGTTGGTGTCCGAGCAGGTCCAGCGCACCGTACGGATCCGCAACGGCCGTACCTCGACCGAGGTGTTGCGCCGGGTCGCCACCGGCGAGGACGGTGTCGAGGTGCTCACCGCCGAGGAGTACGCGGTACTGGACGCCAGCGGACGGCTGCAACTGCCGGCCGACTTCACCGAGCGCCTGCACCTGCGCAAGCGGGTGCGGTTGGCGTTGGAGAGCGACCACATCGGCGTATGGCCCGACGAGGCGGCACGGCGGGCGAAGTCCGATGCGGAGAGCGCGGAGGCCGGGGCGAGCGGGGACGGCGGGGAGGACTCGGCGAGCGGTGGCCCGGATCCCGAGGGTGCGCGGTAAGGGGTCCGCCCGGCGGCCTCCGCGTACAAGAGCCTTCACGGGAGGCGCAGTACAGCCCCCAAGCGGCGCCTGCGGGCGAGGACCGTCTCGGTCGCCGCGGCGGCCAGGATCAGTGCGGTCACGCCGGCTACGAGGGCGAGGGTCAGCGAGTAGTCGGTCCGCAGCGCCGGTTGGGCCGGGCCGCCGGTGAACTGCCGTAGGTCCAACGTCCCTGCCAGGAGCCGCGGTTCGAGCAGGCCGAGCAGCGTGCCGCCCACCGCCGAGGCCACTGCCAGCGGCAGCAGTTGCAGGAAGTGGATCGCCCCCGCTTCCCTGCCGCCGAGTCCGAGCGTGCGCAGGAACGAGGTGGTGCGGCCGCGTTCGTGGGAGGTGAGGGTCAGTTCCAGGGCGAGGGCGAGCAGGCCGGACAGCGCGGCCAGGATCGAACTGGTCGTGTAGATCGTGCCGAGGCCCTGCGTCAGGCCGTCCGCGCGCAGGGAGTTCAGCGCCTCGGAACGGACGCGGATCCGGGCCAGCGGCCCGAGCGCCTTGGCCGCCGCCGACCGCAGTGCCACGGGACCGTCGCCCTTGAGGAGCAAGACCGTGCTGCCTGAGGGCTGTTGGGGCAGCAGGTTGTCGGCGGTGGTGGTGGTGATCAGCATCGGCGTCCCGGCGCGGATCTGCGCCGTGATCGGGCCGAGGAGAGGGTCGCGCAGTTCCGCGGTGGTGAGGGTGCCGACCGGCTTGAGGGTCAGGTTCACCGGGGGCTGCCCCTGGTTCACGATGGTGGTGGTGAAGCCGCCGGTGCGCTCGCGCGCCCGCAGGTCGGGGGAGAGGAAGGACGGCAGCGGGACGTTCGCGCCGGTCCGGGTTCCCGGCGGGGTGGTCAGCCTGGACAGCAGGGCGGCGGCCAGCGGTGACTTCGGTGCCATGGCGGCGAGTTGGCGGGGATCGACGGTGATCACGGCGACCTGGGAGATCACCGCGCCGTCGGTCTGTCCCGCGAGGTCGACGGTGCGCAGATGCTGGAGGGCGGTGCGTATTCCGGTGGGGGTACCGGCCCCCGGTGCGGCGGTCGCGGTTGCGGCGGAGGGGGTCACGGTTCCCGCCACAGTCGCGCTCGCGTCCGCTCCGGTGGTCCACGCCGCCCCCGTGGCCAGCCCGTCGTCGACCGTTCGCTGCACAAGGCCCCCGAACACCGCCGTGCCCAGGGTCAACACCAGGACGAACAGGGCCAGTCCGGTCGCCGGGGCGTCATGCGCGGCCCGGGCTGCCCCGACGAAGCCCACCGCGCCCCGGCCGCGACGGGTCTGCCGTAGCACCAGGCGGAGCACGAGCGGGTAGACGCGCAGCAGGATCAGTACGACGGACAGTGCCACCAGTACCGGTACCGCGCCCAGAACCCCGTCAGGGCCCTGTGAACGGAGCGCGACCACGCCCGCCGCCGTCGCGAGCAGCACCGTCAGTTCCAGGACCACGCGTCGGCCTACGGCGGTTTTGCGGCGCGTGCGGCGCAGTCGGCCGGGGCGGCGTGGCTCGCGGACCGCGAGCCAGGTCATCAGGGGCACCGTCAGCAGCACCACCGCGGTGACGAGGGCGGCGGGCAACGGTTGCGGCGAGCCGGATGTGCCGGTGGGAGCGAGGGCCCGGCCGGTCGCCCAGCCGAGCACCGCGGCGATCAGCACCACCGGCCAGGCCACGGCGCAGCGCAGCAGTACCAGCCGCGCGGTGGACGCACCCCGCGCGCGCTGCAACCGCAGGTGCGGCTGCCGTCGGCGCAGCAGCAGCCGTACGGCGACGGCTACGGTGGCCAGCGCGACCGCGGCCAGCGCGTCGACGGCGTACGTCGCGAGGGCTCTGGCCTGTTGGTCCTGGGCGGTGAACGTGGTGAGCAGTGGCGTCAGAGCGTCGGTCACCAGCAGGGACTGGGTGGACTGGCCGCCGACCTGGCAGCTGATGTCGCCGGTGACCCAGTCGCTGCCCTGGCACAGGGCGGCGCTAAGGTCCGCGCCGTAGTGGGACAGCGGCCCGGTCAGCGCGCGGGCCCGGTCGAGCGCCGCCCCGGACAGGTCGGCGCGCAACTGCCAGGTCACCCGCGGGCCGCCCACCCCGACGCCGGCCAACAGGTCGGCGGCGTCGCGGCCGACGAGGCCGCGGACGGCGAGCACCGTGCCGGTGGAGTGCTCCGCCGGGTAGCGCGAGGGCTGGTCCAGCGTCTCCCGGCCGGTCCAGAAGTCGTCGGCCGCGGCCGTGGTGCGGTAGACCCCGCTCACCGTCAACTCTGCCTGGGGCGCCGCGTTCTGTGCCCCCGGCGTCTTGGCGAACTCAAGGCTCAGGCGGCTGCCGGTCCGGACACCCAGCGCTTGCGCGGTGGCCTGCGACAGGCCGATCTGGGGCGCGGTGGCCAGCGGTGTGTGGTCGGCGGGCGCGCGACCGCTGACGTAGCGGAGATGGGGCCGCGCGGACGGCAGATAACTGGCCGTCAGTTGGGCGCTGGTGTTCGCCGGGCCCGGCGGGCGCGGTGAGAGCAGGGACGCCGGGTCGTAGTCGTAACTGCCGCCGCCGGTGAAGGACAGGTGCCGGGCGGCGGAGCCGCTGAGGTGGGCGGTGAGGGTGCGGCCGGCGGCGAGCAGGCCGGCCATGTCCACCGCGGGCGGTGAGGTGTTGAAGATCTCCGGTGTGGTGCTCAGGCTGATCAGGGGGGCCTGAGCCTGCGCGGCGTCGACGCGCTGCCGCAGCGCCCGGTCCTCCTGGCGGCCCGCGAGGGCGGGGGCCCAGGCGCACAGCGCGGTCAGCACCAGTACCAGTACCGCCAGGCAGGCCAGCAACGGCAGGTCGCCGCGGGTCTCCTTGCGGATCAGGCGCCGCGTGACCGCCGCGCCGGGCCGCACGGGTCGTGTCACCGTCCGCTCTCTCGTATCGCTCAACGGTCCTCCCCCGCCCGCAACACCCGCACCAGATCCACCCGAGCCAACAGCCGGGCCAGCCCCAGCACAACCGCGCTGATCGCCAACGCGGTTGCCACCGCCGTCAGGGTCACGGTTCCCCAGGGAACGACCTGTGGCAGCGGCGGATACGGGGCCTGTCCGCTGTCGTCCACCGTGACCAGCGGCAGTACCGCCGACGCCAGCGCCATGCCCATCAGCGCCCCCGGCACCACCGCGAACAGAGCCAGCCCCACCTGTTCGGCGCCCAGCAGCGCGGACAGGCTGGTGGCGCGGACGCCGATCGCCCGGAGCAGGGCGAACTCCTTGCGGCGCCGGCGGGTGGAGACCACCGCGTGCACGGTGAAGGCGACGACCGCGAAACCGGGGGCCAGATAGCGGACCAGTTCCAGCACCCGGCGCAGCCCACTGCGGAACGGGTCGGCCTGGAGGGACACGGCGGTACGCGCCGTGGTGGTGACGCCGCCCAGCGCGGGCTGCGCCTCGGCGGCGGCTGCCGTACGCGCGCTGTCGGTGCTGCTCAGCCACCAGAACGCGGGGTCGTGCTGGTCGGCCCCGGCCAGGGTGAGCGCGGAGGCGAGTTGGCGCTGGTCGGCGATCAAGTGCCCCTGTCCGCGGCCCAGTCCGGGCGGTGAGTCGACGCGGCCCACGATCTTGGCGGTGATCCGGCCGCCGCCCAGGTCGAGTGTGGTGGTGCTGCCCATGTGCAGGCGGGCGGCGCGCAGCGTCGAGGCGTCGGCGCGTACCGGAAGCGGTGCCGGACCGCCCGCCGGGCCCGCCACGAGCCGTACCTGGCCGCCGGGTTGGGTGGCGTAGTCGCTGTCGGCCAGACCGCCGAAGGTGTCCGAGACGGCCTGGGAGGGACGGATGCCGGTGCTGACGGTGGTCCGGAGTACGGCCGAGCCACCGTGGGCGATCGAACACACCCCTGGAGTACCGGGGTTGTAGCTGTCGGTCAACTTCCCTGTGCAGGCACTCTTGGTGGAGTCGGCGGCGTGGTCCGTGCCGTCGGACCAGACCTGCCCGCCGGGCAGCCGGGAGACCCAAGTGTCGGCGGTGTTCGCGGTGTTGGCGGTGCCGCGCGCGCCGATCCGGAGCAGGTCCAGGTCCAGCCGCGCGGGAGGCACGTTCGGCTGCGGCAGGACGCTGACAGCGGTCACCGTCAGCGGATACGCCCGCGGGTGGCCCCCGCTCAGCGCGACATCAAGGGGGACCACGACGGTGTGCCGGGCCCCATCGGCTGCGGGCAGGCGCGCCGATACGACGCTGACCAGGCCGGACACGTCCTGCACGGTGAGTTCCAGACTCGGCGCCACGCGGCTGCCGTCGCTGCTCAGCCGCTCGTCCAGCAGCAGCGCGGTCGGCCGCCCGGGCAGCGGCACCCCGGGGACGACCGGCGACGGGGTGCGGGGCGCGGGCCCGCCGATCGTGCCGACCAGGTCCTCGGTGGCGCCGCCGGGCAGGTTCACCGTCGACCGCGTCACCGGTGTCACGGACGTCACCGCGGGCAGCGTGCGGTAGGCGGCGCCCAGGACGGCGGAGGGGTAGCCGTCGTCCGCCGACGGGTCGATCCGCACGTCCGCGCCGACCGTGAACGCGGCCTCCTCGGACGCCAGACCGCCCAGACAGGCCAGCGCGGTGGTGGCGAAGGCGCTCACCGACACGGCCAGGCACATCAGCACCACCGGCCCCGCGTTGCGCGCGGCCCGCCGGCTCAACTGCCAACCGGCCAGGGCGAGTACGAGTCCTCGGCTACGACGCCCGAACGCGTCCAGCAACAGCGAGGTCAGCGGCAGCAGCCGTAGCAACAGCAGTGCGGCGGCGCCGGCCACCAGGGTCGGCACCAGGACCAGCACCGGGTCCGCGGACGCGCTGCCGGTGCCCACGTCGGCGATCAGCGAGTGGTGCCGTCGTAGCTCCAGATACCCCAGGGTCGCCACGGCCAGCAACGCCAGGTCGGCGCCCAGCCGTTGCGCGGCGGCGGCCCGTGCGCCGCGCGTCGGCCGCGACCGCGCCGACGGCAGCACGGGCAGCAGCACGGCCGCCGCGTGCACCAACAGGGTCAGACCTACGGCCGCCCACGCGTCGGCGCCCCGGCTGCCGGGGTGCAGCAGCCCGGCCAGGAAGGGCGCGGCCACGGCGGCCGGGACGCCGGTGAGCGCCCACTCGGCCGCGGCGCCGCGCAGCAACCTCAACGTGCCCGCGCCTCGGGCCTGTTGGAGGGCCAGCTCGTCGCGCCGGCGCTCGGTCAGCTGGCGGGCGGCCAGCACCAGGGTGGCCAGGGCGAGGACCGCCAGCAGCACGCTCGGCAGGTACAGCGAGGACCGGGCCGCCACCGTCGGGACGGTCAGGTCGTCGATCGCGCCCGGCAGCCCGGAGGCCACCGTCAGGTCGTCGAGGGACGGCTGCCGCCCGCCGAACACCGACACGCCGCTCTGGCTGCCGGAGAACGCGCGCAGCCGGTCGTGCAGCCCGGCGAGGCTGTCCGCGTCGAGCCGGGAGAGGTCGGGCTGCACACTCCAGTGGGCCGTCAGATGCCCGTTCAGGACGGCACTGCCGTTGAGCGCCGGCGCCGAGACCACCAGCAGATCCTGGTCGGCGGTCTCGCCCTGGGTCAGGTCGCCGGCCATCGCGGGCCAGAACCCGACGGCACCGGTCGCCCGGAAGACCCCGGTGACCCGCAGGGTCATGGGGCGACTGAAGGCGTCCTGCACCCGGAGGCTCGAACCGGGCTTGATACCAAGGCGCTTGGCCAGAGCGTCGGGCACCGCCGTGTCGACCGGCACGGTGGATCCGGTGGCGACCGGCACATCGGGCAGCGAGGTGAACGCACCGGCCGGGGCGTCGGCCGTACCGGCGGGCCACCGCCCGGCGACCAACCGCCCGAACCTGCCCCCGTCCTGAACCGCGACCGGGTGCAGCCCGCTGCCCCCCGGACCACGCGGCGGCCCCACGACCCCGTCGATCCCCGTCACGGAGACGGGCGACGTGCCCAGCAGCCCCACATACGTCCGCTGCGGAACCCCGGCGAACACCCGGTCCGCGGCGGCCCGCACATCCCGGTCGGCGGCGGCCATCCCGCCGGCCCGGTAGGAGGCGTTGACGTTCACCTGCGCGCCGAGGTCGGCAGCCAGCCGTCGCACGGCCCCGGCCTGCACCGAACTCCCCGCCAGCGCCGTGAGCGCGGCCAACGCCGTCGCACACAGCAGCACGGTCACCGAGACGGCGGCCAGCACCAGCCCGTGCTGCGTGGCCCGCCGGGCAACTGCCGGAATCCGCCGCCGAGTTGGGCGCGGAATCTCCGGGCGCCGTCGCGACGAGGACGTGAAGGCCGTGGCGACCACATGAACCCCCGCAGAATCGAACATGTGACGGTGACGGCGCGTCACAGTCCTACCAGGCGTCCCCCGACGCCGCAAGAAACGCTGATCGTCACGGCTGCCCGGCGGGGGCGAGAGGGGAGAAAATGCCTGAGTACGTGAGGGATGTTCGCTGTACGTTGTGCTGACGCGCTCTCCGTCGCCGGGTTCCTTTTCTGGGCCACGCGACGACACGTATCCGCAGCTCAGAAGACGTTTCGAGGCAAACCCACCGTGTTCCTGACGATCAGTACCACCGGCACCCCCGAACGCCCCGCCACCGACCTCGGTTTCCTGCTGCACAAGCATCCCGACAAGGCGCAGGCGTTCTCCACGTCCTACGGCAAGGCGTACGTCCTCTACCCCGAGGCGGATCCCGGGCGTTGCACGGCGGCGCTGTTGCTTGAGGTCGACGCGGTGGCGCTGGTCCGGCGCGGCAAGGGCAAGGGGCGCGGTGGCGCGCCCGACGCGGCGCTCGCGCAGTACGTCAACGACCGTCCGTACGCGGCCTCTTCACTGCTCGCCGTGGCACTGAGCGCGGTCTTCTCCAGCGCCATGCGCGGCGTGTGCAACGCCCGCCCCGAGCGCGCAGGCCAGCCGCTGCCGCTGCGCATCGAGGTGCCCGCGCTGCCCGCGCGCGGCGGCCCCGATCTCGTACGGCAGCTCTTCGCGCCGCTCGGCTGGACGGTCACTGTCGAACCGGTCGCGCTGGACGCCGAGTTCCCCGAGTGGGGCGACTCGCGGTACGTGAGCCTCGTGCTGGAGTCGGAGACGCTGACCCTCGCCGAGGCGCTGCGTCACCTTTACGTCCTGCTCCCGGTCCTGGACGACGCCAAGCACTACTGGGTGGCGTCCGACGAGGTCGACAAGCTGCTGCGCGCCGGTGAGGGCTGGCTGCCCGCCCACCCCGAGCAGAAACTGATCACCAGCCGCTATCTGTCCCGCCGTTGGTCCCTCACCCGGGAGGCGATGGAGCGGCTGGAGCTGGTGCGGCTCGCCGAGGCCGACGACAGCGAGGTCGAGGAGATCGACAACGCCGTCGAGGCGGAGACCGAGGCCGAGGAGAAGCCGACACCCCTCGCGGTGCAGCGCCGGGACGCGATCGTCGACGCGCTCACGTCGTCCGGTGCCGCCCGCGTGCTCGATCTCGGGTGCGGGCAGGGGCAGTTGGTGCAGGCGCTGCTCAAGGACACCCGGTTCAGGGAGATCGTCGGCACCGACGTGTCGATGCGGGCGCTCACCATCGCCGGCCGCCGCCTCAAGCTCGACCGCATGGGGGAGCGGCAGGCCTCGCGCGTCCAGCTCTTCCAGAGCTCGCTCGCCTACACCGACAACCGCCTCAAGGGCTACGACGCCGCCGTGCTCAGCGAGGTCATCGAGCACCTGGACCTGCCCCGGCTGCCGGCCCTGGAGTACGCGGTGTTCGGCGCCGCCCGCCCGAGGACGGTCGTCGTCACGACCCCGAACGTCGAGTACAACGTCCGCTGGGAGACCCTCCCCGCCGGACACGTCCGGCACGGCGACCACCGCTTCGAGTGGACCCGCGCCGAGTTCCGGGAGTGGGCGCGGACGGTCGCCCAACGGCACGGCTACGACGTCGAGTTCACACCGGTCGGGCCCGACGACCCCGAGGTGGGACCGCCCACCCAGATGGCCGTCTTCACCATGAGCGGCACAGGCGAGCAGAAGACCGTGAAGGAGGAGAAGGCCGCATGACGAACCAGGCGAACGAGACGAACATGACGAACGAGCCCCGTGCGAAGGCACGCACCCTGCCCGTGACCGACCTCTCCCTCGTGGTGCTGATCGGCGCTTCCGGCTCCGGCAAGTCCACCTTCGCGCACCGCCACTTCAAGCCGACCGAGATCATCTCCTCCGACTTCTGCCGGGGCCTGGTCGCCGACGACGAGAACGACCAGAGCGCCAGCCGGGACGCCTTCGACGTCCTGCACTACATCGCCGGCAAGCGCCTCGCCGCCGGCCGCCGCACGGTCGTCGACGCGACCAGCGTCCAGCAGGACAGCCGACGCCAACTGATCGACCTGGCAAAAGAGTTCGACGTGCTGCCCATCGCCATCGTGCTCGACGTACCGGAGGAGGTGTGCGCCGAGCGCAACGCCTCCCGCGTCGACCGGGCCGACATGCCCCGCCGCGTCATCACCCGCCACACCCGCGAACTCCGGCGCTCCCTGCGGGGCTTGGAGCGCGAGGGCTTCCGCAAGGTGCACGTCCTGCGGGGCGTCGAGGAGATCGACCACGCCACGGTCGTCACCGAGAAGCGCTACAACGACCTGACCCACCTCACCGGTCCCTTCGACATCATCGGCGACATCCACGGCTGCGCCGCCGAACTGGAGACCCTGCTCGGCAAGTTGGGCTACGACGACGGTGTCCACCCGGCGGGCCGTACGGCCGTCTTCGTCGGCGACCTCGTCGACCGCGGCCCCGACTCGCCCGGTGTGCTGCGCCGCGTGATGTCCATGGTCGGGTCGGGCAACGCGCTGTGCGTACCGGGCAACCACGAGAACAAGTACGGCCGTTACCTGAAGGGCCGCAAGGTCCAGCACACCCACGGCCTCGCCGAGACGATCGAGCAGATGGAGGGGGAGACCGACGAATTCCGCGCGCAGGTGCGGGAGTTCGTCGACGGACTCGTCAGCCACTACGTCCTCGACGGCGGCCGGCTCGTGGTCTGCCACGCGGGCCTGCCCGAGAAGTACCACGGCCGCACCTCCGGCCGGGTCCGCTCGCACGCGCTCTACGGCGACACCACCGGCGAGACCGACGAGTTCGGCCTGCCGGTGCGCTACCCGTGGGCCGAGGACTACCGGGGTCGCGCGGCCGTTGTCTACGGTCACACCCCGGTCCCGGACGCCAGTTGGTTGAACAACACGATCTGCCTGGACACCGGTGCGGTCTTCGGCGGCAAGCTCACCGCCCTGCGCTGGCCGGAGCGGGAGCTGGTCGACGTACCGGCCGAGCAGGTCTGGTACGAGCCGACCCGCCCGCTGCGGACCGAGGCACCCGGCGGCCATGACGGCCGCCCGCTCGACCTGGCGGACGTGCACGGCCGCCGGGTGGTGGAGACCCGGCACGCCGGCCGGGTGTCGGTCCGCGAGGAGAACGCGGCGGCGGCCCTGGAGGTCATGAGCCGCTTCGCGGTCGACCCGCGGCTGCTGCCGTACCTGCCGCCGACGATGGCACCGACGGCGACCTCGCATGTCGACGGCTACTTGGAGCACCCGGCCGAGGCCTTCGCGCAGTACGCGCAGGACGGGGTCGCGCGGGTCGTGTGCGAGGAGAAGCACATGGGTTCGCGGGCGGTGGCGCTGGTGTGCCGGGACGCGGAGGCGGCGAGCAAGCGGTTCGGTGTGGACGGCGGCCCGACGGGGTCTCTGTACACGCGGACCGGTCGTCCCTTCTTCGACGACTCGGCGGTGACCGAGGAGATCCTGGGCCGGCTGCGGACCGCGCTCGACGAGGCGGGCCTGTGGGCCGAGCTGGAGACCGATTGGCTGTTGCTGGACGCGGAGTTGATGCCGTGGTCGCTGAAGGCGTCCGGGCTGCTGCGCGGTCAGTACGCGGCGGTCGGCGCGGCAGCGGGGGCGGTGTTCCCGGGGGCGCTGCGCGCGCTGGAGGGTGCCGCAGGGCGGGGTGTCGACGTGGACGCCCTGCTGTCCCGGCAGCGTGAACGCGCCGCGGACGCCTCGGCGTTCACCGACGCGTACCGTCGCTACTGCTGGACCACGGACGGCCTCGACGGTGTCCGGCTGGCCCCGTTCCAGATCCTCGCGGTCCAGGGACGCAGCCTCGCGGGACTCCCGCACGACGAACAACTCGCCCTGCTGGACCGGCTGGTGGAGCACGACAGTACCGGCCTGCTGCAGACCACCCGGCGTCTGTACGTCGACACCGGTGACCCCGAGTCGGTGCGGGCCGGTGTCGACTGGTGGCTGGAGATGACTGGCCGCGGCGGTGAGGGCATGGTCGTCAAGCCGGTCGGGGCGGTGGTGCGCAGCGAGGCGGGTCGACTGGTCCAGCCCGGCATCAAGTGCCGGGGGCGTGAGTACCTGCGGATCATCTACGGTCCGGAGTACACGCGTCCCGACAACCTCGCCCGGCTGCGGGGGAGGTTCCTGAACCACAAGCGGTCGTTGGCGATTCGGGAGTACGCGCTCGGTCTTGAGGCGCTTGACCGGTTGGCCGAGGGGGAGCCGTTGTGGTTCGGCGTCCTGCTTCGCCCAGCGGCGCACCGACATCAAGCAGCAACTGGCCGCCGCCGTGCACTCGGACGCGGCCGCGGCCGTCTCCGGCCT